>NZ_NJGF01000010.1:0-180513 GCF_002209985.1 Bacillus sp. K2I17 | reverse complement strand
GTCTAGCATCTAAAAATAAAAATTGACGTTTCACGTTGTTTGTTTCGTTCAGTTTTCAAAGAACTTGTCTGCCACTTCAGAAGCGACTTCATCATATTAACATCTTCATTTTTCGATGTCAACTACGTTTTAAAATTTCTTTTTTGTCGTTTTCTGCGTTTCCGCGTCAGCGACGTTTATTAATATACCATCATGATTTTTAAATAACAAGTGTTTTTTAAAAAAAACACAAAAAAATATCCATCCTACTTTCTTCTATATAGAGACACCTCCTCCCATCTATGGAAAACAGCTATTTAAATTGTATACCAATACACTCTAGTTAACCAAACTGTATTTCATAACCCCTTCCTAGATTTTCATTCTCTTCTATATTAAAGCCCTGATCATTTACTTCTCTATAGACTAACAATATAAAAAACAAATCAATCCAAACTAAAAAAACAGATTCACCACTTCCTACATAAAGCAAACATGCCGATTTTTAGTTTTGTTCCTCCACACAAACTATTAATTGAACGAATCGGTTGTTTACAGACAGCTCGATTAGGTAATAGTCTTATCGCTCGGCGAATAGCGGAATAAATAACGAAATTCCAACAAAAACATTAACTTAAGATTATTGTTAGAATTTTTTTACATTTAATTAATGAAAAATATCCATTTTTTGTTATATAGTAAGGAAGGACGTACTCAACTATAAATAAACCAATGGAGGAATTACTTTATGGATAGGTTAACAAAGTTTTCATTAAAAAACCGCGCCGCTGTTATCATCATGGTTTTTCTCATTTCCGTACTTGGCGTTTATTCCGGATCTAAATTACCTATGGAATTTTTACCAAGCATCGATAATCCAGCAGTCACTGTCACAACCTTATCTCAAGGACTCGACGCTGAAGCGATGACAAAAGAAGTAACTGATCCCCTCGAAAAACAATTTCGCAATTTAGAACACATCGACAGCATCACCTCTTCTACGCACGAGGGGTTATCACGTATCGATATCGCGTATACATCCAAAGCAAACATGAAAGACGCAGCACGCGAAGTTGAAAAGGCCATTAACACAATTAAATTACCTAAGGATGCAACTAAACCCATAGTTAGCCAATTAAATACTTCTATGATTCCACTCGCTCAAATTGCTATCCAGAAGCAAAACGGATTTTCAAAAGCAGATGAAAAACAAATCGAAAAAGAAATCGTACCACAACTCGAAAGCATTGATGGTGTTGCCAACGTTATGTTTTTCGGAAAATCAGCCTCTGAATTATCTATCATACTAGACCCAAACCAATTAAAAGATAAAAACGTAACAACAGAACAAATATTAAAAGTTTTACAAGGAAAAGAAACTTCTACTCCAGCTGGAGCAATTACCGTTAATAAAGAAGAATATAACCTTCGTGTCATTGGGGATATAAAAAATGTAGATGATATTAAAAACATAACCGTTGCACCTCAAGTAAAATTGCAAGATGTTGCTCAAATCGAACTTAAACAACACTACGATACAATCTCGCATATAAACGGAGAAGAAGGAACCGGATTAATCATCATGAAAGAGCCAAGTAAAAATGCAGTTGCAATCGGAAAGGAAATCGATAAGAAAATCAAAGATATAAGTAAACAATATAAAGATCAGTTTTCTATTAAACTTTTAGCCTCAACTCATGAGCAAGTTGAAAATGCTGTTACTAGTATGGGCAAAGAAGTAATTCTTGGAGCAATTGCTGCAACTCTAATTATCTTAATCTTTTTGCGTAACTTCCGAACGACACTCATCGCCGTTGTCAGTATTCCATTATCTATTTTATTAACACTCTTTTTACTACACCAATCTAACATCACACTTAACACCTTAACGCTCGGTGGTTTAGCAGTTGCAGTTGGACGTCTCGTTGATGATAGTATCGTTGTCATCGAGAATATTTTCCGTCGTTTACAAAAAGAATCTTTCTCTAAAGATATTATTCTCGATGCAACGAAAGAGGTCGCCGTCGCAATTACTTCTTCTACTTTAACAACAGTCGCTGTTTTCTTACCTATCGGCCTCGTATCAGGAGTAATCGGAAAATTAATGTTACCTATGGTATTAGCAGTTGTATATTCTATACTATCATCCTTAATCGTTGCACTAACAGTTGTTCCACTTATGGCTTTTTTACTACTCAAAAAAACAAAGCACAAAAAGCCAAGTTCTTCACCACGATATGTTGCTACATTAAAGTGGGCTCTTTCGCATAAATTCATTATTTTACTTACTGCTTTTTTATTATTCGCAGGATCGATTGCAGCCTATGTATTACTACCGAAAGCGAACATAAAATCTGAAGACGACACAATGTTATCTATTAATATGACTTTCCCAGCTGATTACGCTCCTGAAACACAAAAACAAAAAGCCTTCGATTTCGAAAAGAAATTACTTTCTAATTCGGATGTAACAGATGTTATTTTACGAATGGGATCTAGCGCAGAAGATGCACAATGGGGGCAAACGACAAAAAATAATCTTGCCAGTATATTTGTAGTCTTCAAAAAAGGCTCTGATATTGATCAATATATTAAAGAGTTAAAGAAAGAACATAAAGCTTTTGAGCCTGCTGAACTAGATTATATAAAAACGAGTTATTCAAGCTCTGGTGGTGGCAACAATTTGCAATTTAACGTAACAGCAACTAACGAAACGAATTTAAAAGAGGCTGCTACTATCGTCGAAACAAAACTAAAAGATATGGCTGCTCTCTCTAAAGTAAAAACAAATTTAGAAGACTCTAAGAAAGAATGGCAAATCCATGTTGATCAAACAAAGGCCGAACAACTAGGCTTAACACCAGAATTAGCAGCACAACAAGTAGCATTCCTTATGAAGAAATCACCTATTGGTGAAGTTTCAATCAATAATGAAAAAACAACTATTATAATAGAACACAAAAAAGAAAACATCACTAAACAAGAAGACATTTTAAACACAAACATACTATCACCTATCAATGGACCAATTCCTTTAAAAGACATTGCAACTATTTCAGAAAAGAAACTTCAAACAGAAGTCTTCCATAAAGACGGAAAAGAAACGATTCAAATTACTGCCGAGGCCTCAAATGAAGATTTAAGTAAAGTAAGCGCAGAAGTAAACGAAACGATAGCTAACTTAGACTTACCTAGCGGCGCAAAAGTAACTATTGCAGGTGCAACTGAATCTATGCAAGAGAACTTCACAGATTTATTCAAAATTATGGGGATTGCAATCGGGATTGTATATTTAATTATGGTTATCACCTTCGGACAGGCGCGCGCTCCTTTTGCAATTTTGTTCTCCTTACCATTAGCTGCTGTTGGCGGTATTTTAGGATTAATCATTTCAGGAACACCCGTTGATGTAAATTCCTTGATCGGCGCATTAATGTTAATCGGGATTGTCGTTACAAACGCGATTGTATTAATAGAAAGAGTGCAACAAAATCGGGAACACGGAATGGAAACAAGAGATGCCTTACTAGAAGCGGGATCCACTAGATTACGTCCAATCATTATGACAGCTATAACAACAATCGTCGCTATGCTCCCTCTCCTATTTGGTCAATCGCAAGCAGGAAGCATGGTATCAAAAAGTCTTGCCGTCGTTGTCATCGGTGGTTTAGCAGTCTCAACCGTTCTTACATTAGTAGTCGTTCCAGTTATGTATGAACTATTAGATAAAATCGGGAGAAAAAG
The DNA here is from genome assembly GCF_002209985.1 of Bacillus sp. K2I17. NCBI lineage: Bacteria > Bacillati > Bacillota > Bacilli > Caryophanales > Bacillaceae > Bacillus > Bacillus sp. K2I17. The sequence continues at coordinate 176,790 of NZ_NJGF01000010.1, read as the reverse complement.
ACGCTCTCGTAGAAAAATAAGCACTTCCACAGAAACACCTGATATTTAAAAGAAAAGCGTTATCTTCATGAATGAAGATAACGCTTTTCTCTACCTACTCATATAATCCATCATTTTTTGAGCATATCGCTCTAGAGGTTTATCAGAATCTACAATAAGAAATTCAGTATTCGAAGGTCTCTTACTACCATCTAACCACTTTTTAAAAGCTACTTCCGAATCCACTTTTCCAATCTGACTGGCCATACGTTTACGTGTTTGCAGCCTATGATTAATCTCTTCCATATCATTAAGGTAACATTCGATATATTTATATTTTACACCATGTTTATTAGACAATTTTATTCCTTTTTCAACCATCCCTTCATATAGACACGGACTATCCAATATAACACTATGCCCTTGTTCTAAATAAGAATCAATCAATGCCCATTCAATATCGTATGATACTCCTCCAACAATTGTCGATTCAACCCCTTTCATTTCTAATGATTGTAACAATGCCGATTTCAAAACGTCATGATCTACAATTACAGCACCTGTTAACTTCGCTATATACTTAGAAACTGTCGATTTTCCCGATCCAGGAAAACCTGACATTTGTAGAAAAAACAAATTAACTTCTCCTCTCATCTGTACCTATTCATCTATATAATCAATTACAAATTCAACAATCATTACATCCATTCCTTCTATATTAAAATACAAAAAGAACTCTCTACTTATAAGTAGAGAGTTCTTTTTGTATTTTATGCTGCTTTTACCTTCTTCGTCGTTTTACTTTTTCTTTTCGTTCCTGTAAAACGCTTATGCAATATAGATGCTACCAAGCGCGAAATAACATTGAATAGTAATACCATAATAATTAATACAGCTGCAGATTTTGTCGCAATCAACTTTGCATCCGGAATAACTCCTTCAGAATTTAACTTCCAAATGTGAACCGCTAACGTTTCAGCTGGTCTAAATGGATTTAGAGGATGGGCAGGACTTGAGAAGTCCGCTGCTGAATTTAAAATCGGGGATGTTAAACCCGCTGTGTAAATTAACGCTGCCGCTTCACCAAATATACGACCTGCCGCTAAAATAATACCTGTAATAATTTGCGGTAATGACGACGGAATAATGATACGAGCAATTGTTTGCCATTTCGTTGCACCTAATCCAAGACTTGCCTCTTTTACATTATGAGGCACTTCTGAAATCGCATTTTCACAAACACGTGTTAAACCTGGTAAGTTTAAAATAGTTAAAGCAAGAGCACCGCCCATTACTGTGTATCCCCAACCTGTCATGGTAACGAACACTAACAAACCGAATAAACCAACAACAATCGAAGGTAACGACGCCATTGTCTCAATACATAAACGAACAAAATTTAAAAAGCGCCCTTGTTTTGCGTACTCTGCTAAATATATTCCAGCCCCTAACCCAAGAGGAATAGATATAACAAGCGTTATAACAAGCATGTAGAAGGAATTGAATAACTGTGGACCAATCCCACCACCAGCTCTTGTATTACTTGGTTCTCCAAACAAGAAATCAGGATCCCAAAATCCCCATCCCTTTTGCAGAATTTCAAACACTAAGAATACTAGCAGAGCTACAACTAAAGCTGCAACTGCATAAAAGATACCTGTCCAAATTTTATTTACCGTTCTTGCATTCATTATTATCGCTCACCTCTTTGCCCAATCGCTCGAATTACTAAAATAAACAGGAATGAAATAACAAGTAAAATCATCGCTAAAGTCCATAGCGCATTATTCCAAGCAGTTCCGTTTAATGTATTTGTCATGTCCATTGTCAAAATACCAGTTAACGTCGCTGTCGGGCTATATATTCCTTCTGGTAATTTAATTGTGTTCCCGATTACCATTTGAACCGCTAATGCTTCACCAAAAGCACGCGCTAAACCTAAAACAACACCTGTTAAAATCCCTTTTTTCGCAGCAGGAACAATCACTCGGCTAACCGCTTGCCATTTCGTCGATCCTAGACCATAAGAAGCTTCTAAATAATCAAATGGAACAGAGCGTATTGCATCAGAAGCGATACTAGCAATAGTAGGTAAAATCATAATACTTAATACAACAATACCCGCAATTAGACTAAATCCCACTCCCCCGAACGAATCACGTAATAGTGGCACTAAAATCGTAACCCCTAATAATCCGTATACAACCGAAGGAATACCAACTAATAATTCTAAAACGGGCTTCAATACTTTATTTCCAAACTTTGGCGAAATTAAATTCATGAATATAGCAAGAGCTATAGCAATTGGCGCACTAATAATAACCGCACCTAACGAAACCACCGTTGAACCTACAATAAAAATCAAAGCCCCGAAGGTTCCTTCGTCAGCATTTGGATTCCATTTTGTCGATGTTAACATCTCAGTAAATGAGATACCACTTTGTGTAAAAGATTGAATACCTTTACCGCAAATAAAAGCAATAATAGCTAATGTAATTAAAACAATAAAAATACCACAAAACGTAACAAGCGATCTTCCTATATATTCACTTTTTACGTAATTAATTTGTTTTTTCCCCTTCATCACAGGTCAGACCCCACTTCATAGATTGAAATGAACAGGACTGGCCTTGCAGCCAGCCCCATAAAAATTTATTACTTATTTAATTTAGACATTGGGATGTAACCCATATCTTCTACTTGCTTTTCAAAGTCTTTGCCTTTTACATAATCAATGTAAGCTTTCGTTGCTTCTTTCGCTTCACCTTTTGTTACCATGTACTCGTAAGACCAGAATGGATATTTACCAGACGAAATGTTTTCAACTTTTGGTTCAGAACCATCAATTTTCACTGTTTGTAGCGCACCTTTTTTATCGCCAACCATGTAAGACATTGCTAAATAACTTACTGAACCTGGAGTAGAATTGATCGCTTGCTCTACTGCACCGTTAGAATCTTGTGTTGTACCAGTTCCATCGTTAATTTTCGCTTCTTTCATAACTGTCTTTTCAAATGTAGCACGTGTACCAGATGAAGCTGGACGGTTAATTACGTTGATTTTTTCATCTTTCCCGCCTACCTCTTTCCAGTTTGTTACTTTCCCAGTGAAGATATCTTGTACTTGTTGCACTGTTAAGTTATCAACTTTTACATCTTTATTTACGACAAGCGCGAATGCAATACCCGCAACCTTGTTATCTACTAATTCTTTCGCTTTTTCAGCATCTTTTATTTTATCCCCTGATGGAACATCTGAATTACCAATTTGTACTGCACCCGATGCTACTTGGTTAATCCCAGTTCCACTACCGCCGCCTTGCACTTGAATAGAAACTTTTGAATTTTTCTCCATGAATTTCTTTCCAGCTTCCTCCGCAAGAGGTAGAAGAGCTGTAGAACCAGCTGCTGCAATCGTACCTGATAATTCTTGTTTTGTATTATCGCTTCCTTTAGCAGTTTCTTTACTAGCTGTATCATCTGCTTTCCCACATCCAACTAACGCTCCTGCTACCACTAAAGCCGCTAAAGAAAATTTAATACCTTTTTTCATAACCATGTCTTGTACCCCCATTTGGATTCTCACTTTTCGAATTCATTTTCTTTCGAACACAAATTCATTGTAGGACAACAATATTATGTGAGTGTTAAGCAATTTTTAATTTTAAGTAAATGACGATAATAGCCCTTAAAAGCTAGGAATCCCAACATTTATAGTTAAAGAACCCAACAAAATCCACACGAATTAAGCTGTAATGTAAATTTATTCTTAACAATGTAAATTCAATGTAAATGTTTTTCGCTCTTTTCCCCTTTTAATTAAAAATACATTTACAAATACATTGTATCTTTTAACTTTTACACTCTTACTTTATTTACATTCAACAGAATTTCAGTAATATTTTTTAGTACAACTAAATAAATTGGAACAATTCTAAAAATAAATGAATATTTTTAAAGTACCAATTGACAGCATCATCCAATGTAGTCTACTATATTATTAACAAAAAGTTTACCTAAGGAAACTTTTTAAACTTAAACAAACAATATAGAGATGAGGTAACTTTTATGGTATCGGCTAATACAAAACCACTTTCCGAGTTTAAGACAGGAGAGTTTGTACAAATTGAGAAGATACAATTAGAAGGAACTATGAAACGACGTTTATTAGACTTAGGATTTATCCCTGGGGCAACAATTAAAGTATTACAGCGCAGTCCACTTGGAGATCCGGTCGCTTATCAAGTAAGCAATACAACTATCGCACTACGTAAGGAAGAAAGTTCCCTTATTTTCGGGGTATTAATAGGAGATGATTTCAGATGAGCAAACATCGTATTGCTTTAGCTGGCAACCCGAACACCGGGAAAAGTACATTATTTAATACTTTAACAGGCTTAAAACAACATACTGGAAACTGGACGGGGAAAACTGTTTTAAAAGCTGAAGGGGAATACGAACATAACGGAAGTAAATATACATTAATAGATTTACCTGGAACTTACTCACTATATTCAAATTCTGCGGATGAAGAAGTAGCAAGAGATTATATTATATTTGAAAAACCAGAAGTAACTGTAGTTGTTATAGATGCAACTGCAATGGAAAGAAATTTAAATTTAGCCCTCCAAGTGATGGAAATGACAAGCAATGTAGTCATTTGTATTAATTTAATTGATGAAGCGGAGAAAAAAGGCATCGTTATTGATGAAAAGAAATTAGCAAAATCGCTCGGTGTACCTGTAGTTAAGATTTCTGCTCGTAACCGAGTAGGTATTGGGCATTTGCTAAGTGTTATCGCTAAAGTAGCAAATAAAAAATTAATTCCAACACCAATTAAAATTTCTTACAGTGAAAAAATCGAAAATATGATTCAGGAATTAGAACCACAAATTTATAAAGTGTTCGGTGATACGTATCCAGCACGTTGGATTGCGTTACGTATATTAGATGGAGATAAAAATTTCTTAACTACACTTCAAAAACACCATAATGAACCACTTGTAAGGGAGGTCGTAATGAATGGAATCTCACTCAGCCAGTAAAGCTCTTCCATTAGACTATATTATTCAACATGCACAAGCACTCTCAAAAGAAGATATACGAGATGATATTGTCGGAGATATTTATCGAACATCTGCAAGCATATGTAAAGAGTCTGTTCAATATACAAATACTGATAAATTGTATCGTTCTGAAAAACTAGATAAAATTTTCACATCTCCAATCTGGGGATTTCCAATTATGCTCGGTATTTTATCTATTATTTTTTATCTTACAATTGCAGGTGCTAACGTACCATCTGATATGATTGCTGAGTTTTTCGGATGGGCCGAAGGATATTTAACATCTTGGTTCCAGGCAGCACATGCACCCGAATGGCTACATGGCATTTTAATACTTGGTTTATTCCGTGGTATCGGTGCTGTTATTAGCGTTATGTTGCCACCTATGGCAATCTTTTTCCCTATGTTCGCACTATTAGAAAACTACGGATATTTACCACGTGTCGCTTTTAATATGGATCGCTTATTTAAACGTTCCGGTGCACATGGCAAACAATCTTTAACAATGGCAATGGGATTTGGTTGTAATGCAGCCGCTATTATGTCAACGCGTATTATTGAATCACCACGTGAACGTATGCTTGCAATCTTAACAAACAACTTCGTTCCTTGTAACGGTCGCTGGCCTATGTTAATTTTAATGGCTTCATTATTTATGGCTGCTGGTTATACAGGTAGTATACAAACATTAGTTACTGCTGGCGTTGTAGTTGGAATGGTTGTAATTGGTGTTATTATGACATTAACTGTTTCTTGGGTACTATCAAAAACAGCTTTAAAAGGTGTGCCAACTCACTACACTCTTGAGTTACCACCGTACCGTAAGCCAAAAGTTTGGAATACAATTGTACGTGCAACACTCGATAAATCAATTTATGTTTTAAAACGAGCTATCGTTGTAGCTGCCCCTGCGGCTGCATTAACTTGGTTACTAGCTAATATTTTCATCGGTGACACAAGCTTACTTATGTATTTTGTAAACTTCCTAGATCCATTCGCTAAAATGTTAGGACTTGATGGATTCATTTTAGCTGCGTTCATTCTTGGACTACCAGCGAATGAAATTGTTATCCCGATTTTATTAATGTCTTACTTATCAACCGGAGCTTTAACTGAAATAGATGATTTTAACCAAATTAAAAATCTATTCTTAGAAAATGGCTGGACTTGGTTAACAGCGTTAAACACAATGTTGTTCTCACTTCTTCATTTCCCATGTGGAACAACACTGGTTAACATATATAAAGAAACAAAAAGTGCAAAATGGACATTCTTATCGTTTGCAATCCCTACCGTTATCGCCATTGTTGTGACATTCCTCTCTACACAATTGGTACATTGGTTAGGGCTTTTATAAGCAAAGCATACATAGAAGGTATCCCCCTTCACATTTGCTTTGCGCGAAAGAAACCTGAAATCATTCAGGTTTCTTTTTTTGTGCATCAGTATTCCAAGGCTGTGCTCCATACGTTGTGAGTTTCTTATGAATAAAGTATATGGCTCCCGGAAGAACTGCCATTAATATCGTGCAACTAATCCCTAATCCAGTAAACAACTTACATCACCTTATTTCACTCTTTTCGGTAAGGCGGAACCTGAATGCTCAATTGTCGGGTGAACATGAACAGTAACCTCCGCATTACTAAAGTAATTTTCACCTTGATCCCAATTCTTATCTATCTTCTTCCATTCTTTATAATTATGCCGCTTATATACTTCTCCTAACGCTAATACATCTACCTTATATTTTTTTTGAACAAGCTTAATCGATTTTTGGATACGCTTCTCCATTTCTTCCGCAATGGTTTTCTTTAATCCCTTTTCATTCATAATTTGTTTATGATCACTAAAATGTAACTCTGCTAAAGTCCCTTCCAAAGATAAATGGATATCAAACTTCGGTTTTGTAGCATTTTCCGTAGATACTTTAATCTTTCGGCGCATCTTATGAATTTCGTATGTAACAAGCTGACCTTGTTTACGGATAGTAAAGAACCCTCCAATTTTTTTACCTATTACATAATTCATTCCTAATGTTTCTTCTCCATTCAAACTGCCTACACACTTATTATCTTTTCCACGAAACAACGCTGCCCCGTTCATTTGTACCCCCTGCTTTGTTAGTTCTAGAATAGGTAATACGAAACTTCGGTTAGCAATCATTTTTTGCTGTACCTCACCAATTCTTGCAGCTTCAATCATTTGAGCATTTTTCGGAGGATGCTCAGCTAACATATCAATATACTGCGCCGGTAAGTTCTCAGGCTTGGCACTCTGCTTTAAAATAGCTTCTGCATTTTTCTTAGAAACGAACAAACGAATATTTCTTCTCATCTCGTGATCACGAATATATACATCTAACGTATTTTGTAAAACATATGGATTCGCTAATAAATCTTTAGAAAAAATTATCACTTGTATGTGCGGAAAGAATAATGAGCGACTAATTTTTTTAGAGATAATTCGTATTTGCTCAAAGACACTATCTGCTTTCGCACTAACATTAATATAATTCTCACTATCTCGACCGCTTTGGCCACCTTGCTGCGCTAACTTACTGGGAAGTACCATCTGATACGTCCCTTTCATAATTGGATTTGATTTCTTTTTTTTCACAATATCATAGGCTGCACCTACTACAAATCCCCTTTCTTCTATCTCCTCTAACTCAGAACACCCACTCATAAATCCAACTACAGCTATAACCATTATAAATTTAAGAAGGTGTTTCATTTCCACCATTCCTTCTTTTTATTTTATATACAATTAAAACGAGTAAAGGCGCTAACACAACAAATCCCATATCTATCCAAGCTAAATAAGTTCCGTAATGTGATAATGAATCTAAATTACTCGGTATCATATTCACCATAAAAATAATAGGAGCACTTACGAAAATAAAAATATGTTTCTTCACTTTCGGAAACATAGCACAAAACAATAAAGATGCGACGTCATAATACATTGCTGTAGTGTTATAAATAGTAATAATCCAAGTCGTAAAAAAAATCGCATCAAATCTTTCTAAAAAACCTCCACCAATTTCAATTTCTTTACCCAATTCAATTGTTGGATACGTCAATCCACGGGTTGTCATATACGAAAAAACGCTAATACAAGTTACATAAATTAAAATGTATGACAGCACATTTACCATCACTGCTTTTGCAACTGCCATTGGCGCTTTTTTCGCTGTCTTATCGTTCAACATCACAGCATAAAACAGAGCTACCTCAAATCCGATAAATGTGAAAATAGAGTTTTTAACTCCTACAGCATATTGACTTGCGTTCGTTTGAAAAGCTGGTAGTAAATTGTTTATTTCCATTAAATTTATATTCAATAAAGAAAGCAACACTATCGCAATGAGCACGATAGGTAAGAATAGAACATTTAACCTTACTAAAGCCGCTCTCGATCCTGCTACTCCATAAATAACAACTAATAAGAAGAAGAAAGAGAGTAGCTGTATTGGTGTATCACTAAATAAATATGTTTGTGAAATAATTGCAATCATTCGTGACTCATATGCTGTCAAAGCAGCAAACGTTAATACTAAAATGCTACTAATTGTGTATGCAACAGGCTTTGTCAAATGCGTACTCGTATATTGAACAAAGTTTTGTTTCGGGAATAAAATAGCTATCCTCGTTACAAACCAACCTAAAACTGCACATATCAATCCACCCAGAAGCAAAATAATCCAACCGTCTGAAAATAAAGTTTGGTTAGCGATATCTCTTGGCATAGACAATGCTCCTATACCAATAATTGTTGAAGATACCGCAAACCCAATTTCCCGAGATCCAATCTCTTCATCGCCATACTCAAATGGTTTCAATTACTCTCGCTCCTTTGGACGTAATGTAGCGTCTTTCGTTTGTAAATATTCCGGTCTCTCTTTCAACATCGATTTTGGCATACGAATAAGTTCTTCTTTCCAATCTTTATAAAATGCAGGAGCGATAGGCGTTGTATACGGCACCCCGACACTCTTCAAATTCGTAATATGAACCGCAAGTGCAATAAGAGCTAAAATAATTCCATACAAACCAAAAGCAGTCGCCGCTAAAACAAAGACAAAAAGTAAAATCCGAAACGTAATCGTAATACTATATACAGGCAGTGAAAATGTAGCAATAGCTGTAACCGCAATAATGATAACTAAAAACGGATTTACAATTCCTGCGTTCACCGCTGCTTCTCCGATTACAAGACCACCTACAATCCCAATTGTTTGCCCCATCGGTTTCGGCAACCTAATTCCCGCTTCTCGTATTAACTCCATCGTTAATGCCATCATTAACGTTTCTATATAAGCTGGAAACGGAACACCTTCCCTGGCTCCAGCGATTGAATAAGCCAGTTTAGAAGGGATAAGTCCTTGGTGATATGATACGAGAGCTACATACATCGCTGGCATTAAAACTGCAACTATGCCAGAACCCATCCGCAAAATTCTTAATAAAGTCCCAATTACCCAACGCTCATAGTGATCTTCCACAGATTGAAAAATATCAACGAATACTAACGGAGCTATAAGGGCAAACGGTGATCCATCCACCAAAATAGCAGCCTTTCCTTTCGCTAATGAGGCCACAATATTATCAGGCCTTTCCGTATTCAAAAACTGCGGGAACGGTGACAAATTATTATCTTGAATTAATTGCTCAATCGTACCCGTCTCAAAAACGACATCTGTCTCTATTGATTGAAGACGCCGATCTAACTCTTTTACAATGTAAGGGTTAATAATGTCTTCTATATATACTAACGTCACTTCTTTTTGGGATCTCTTCCCCATAATATAAGATTGAAACCTCAGCTTCGGGTCACGTAAAGTACGGCGAATTAACATTTTATTCACGTTAATATCTTCATTTAACCCAATCCTCGGTCCACGTATTAAATCTTCTGTTACCGGCGGTTCTAAACTTCTTTTTTCCCACGCTCTACTATTAATCACGATAGCGGTTTGAATATTATCAATTAATATAACTGTATCTCCCGCTAAAATCGCATTTATAATATCCGGAAACGTTGTCTTCTTACCAACTTCCGCAATAGAAATAAAGCGATCCAATAACGTTTGAACAACAGCTTCTTCTTTTTGTACTTCTTCATATTGAAGTGTACGAACTACATATTTATAAACATTATCCTTATCTGTTAACCCACATAAAAAAATAACCGCACAGCGTGTAAAACTACCAGCAAGGGCAACTTCCCTAATTGTTAAATCATTAGGCGAACCTAACTCATCCCTAATTTCTTTCATAACTTCAAATAAGTTACCTTTTAACTCTAACAATTCCCCCACCTAACTTCCTTTTCAACAAGTTTTTAGTTAGATTCCGCTAATAGAAGAAAATATATACAAAAAAGAGCTATCTCTTTTCAAAGATAGCTCTAGCACACGGATTACTTTTCTACTATTATATTGTCTGTCTTTATAGACACATTTCTCGTGAACCCGCTAACGATAAACATCACAATCATATTCATTAACAATGCGACTATACCTACATTTAAATCTTTTATATATTGAGGGAAAGCTGGAAACATCGTAGCTATAGTTGAACCAGATAAAGTAATATATGCGACCACTAACAACCCAATCCCCATCCCTGCAATTGCCCCTTGCTTCGTAATAACTTGACGTGGAAACAAACTACATACAAGTGCAGGGAAAAGTTGTGTCACTATACTATATCCCATTAAAAGAAGTGCACCTATTGTTTCTCCACCTTTAAAAGTGAACAAAACAGCTACAAGCGTTACTACAGGCACAAATAATTTTGCCACTTTAGCAACTTGTCTATCTGAAGCAGATGGGACCATTGTTCGGTAAATGTTTTTTGCTAATAAAGTAGACGCCGCCATAACAAGCATGGAACCCGGAACTAATGCTGTTAATACTCCTGCACTACCAATAATCCCAATAAACCATGGATCAAATGTTTGAAGAGCGAGACGGAATAACGAAAGGTCTACATCCCCTCCCTTTAACCCTGGAACTTGCAGTATAGCAGCAAAACCTGCAAAGAATACGAAAAGCAATACTAAAGAATAAAGGGGCATGATCGCCGCATTTTTCCTAAATACTTTTTCATTTTTTGCAGAGAAAGCAGAAGCAAATGTATGGGGCCACATATAGAAACCGAGAGCTGTTAATACAATAGTAGAAACAAACCAAGAAATGCTCATCCCTTCATCAGGTAAAGATAAAAATCCTGGTTTCGCTGCTTCTACCGCTTCAAACATCGGCTGAAATCCCCCGTAATAATGGTACGGTAAATATATACCTAAAAACATAACGATAAACAGTATCATAATATCCTTCAAAGCTGCTGTCCAAGCAGAGCCGTGTATACCTGAAACCATTACATATATCGTTATAACAATTGCACCAATCCACACTGCAATAACCGGTGATACCCTTCCGTAAGATGCTTCCGAAACGATAATTCCTAATCCTTTTAACTGTAAAACAAGGTATGGAATAATCGAAATAACCCCAATGACAGAAACGATAATGCCAAGTGTCTGACTCTTATATTTCTTCACAAAAAAATCTGGCTGCGAAACAAGATTATGCTCTTTCGCATACTTCCAAACTGGCGGCAATAAAAAGTAAGATAAAATATAAGCTAGTGCACCATAACCTAAAATATAGAAAGTAGGTGCTCCTTTACTATACGCCCATCCACTTCCGCCTAAAAATGTAAACGTCGTATAAATTTCACCTGCCATAAGAAGAAAAACAAAAATAGTGCCAAATCCTCTTCCACCAACTGACCATTGCTCTAAATTCATATCTTTTCCATGTTGTGCCCGAATTCCTAAAAATAGTGCAAGAAACAAAAATAATATAATGATAAGTAATGCGATCATTTTACATCCCCCTTATTAGCAGGATCAAATACGTACACAAGTCCCATACAAAGAGACGTAATGAGCACCGATAATAATACCCAAAACAATAAAAATGGCATCCCTAATACGTAAGGAGTAACTGAATTAGCAAATACAGGTCCAATAACTAAACAAAAAACTGGAATAAGCGCTAATACGTGTATTTTCTTCATCTCATTCTCCTTTACTTATAAAATTCATAATGGATGATACAAAGACTTCCACGCCAATCGGTAATGCATCTTCATCAATCGTAAAACGAGGATGATGGTGAGGATATATAATTCCTTTCTCGTTATTTCCCGCTCCGATAAAAAAGAATGTACCTGGCGCCTTTTGTAAAAACGCTGAAAAATCTTCTCCAGCCATCGTCGGCTGTAAACGAGTAACTTGCTCTCTTCCATAAAGCTGTAATGCTGTTTGCTCAATAATCTCTGTAACTTCATAATCATTTACTACTGGTCGATATCCATATTCATAAGAAAATGTATATTTCGCCCCGTAAGATTCCGTCACATGCTTCACAATTCGTTCAATCCTTTTCTCTGTTTCTTCTCGCAACTCATGTCTTAAACTCCGCACTGTCCCTTCAATCTCCGCTTGTTCTGGGATCACATTATGGGTTGTCCCAGCATGAAATTGCGTAACAGATACTACAAGGGGATCTAATGGATTCGTGAGGCGAGATACAATGTGCTGAAGTTGCGAAACAACTTGTGTACCGATTGCAATGCTATCAACCGTTTCATGAGGGATTCCAGCATGTCCACCTTTTCCTTCTATCGTAATTTTAAAAACATCTGGGGCTGCCATTGCAGGACCATAAATTACACCTATTTTACCAACCTCTAACGATGCCCAAAGGTGAGCACCAATAATATAATCCACACATTCCATTACACCCGCTGCAACCATTTCCTCTGCACCGCCAGGAAAGTTTTCTTCTGCATGTTGGAAGAGAAAACGAATCTCTCCTTTAATCTTCTCTCTTTCTTCTACTAACTTATGTACGACCCCAAGTAATATCGCTATATGTCCATCATGGCCACATGCATGCATCACACCTGGATATGTAGAAATAAAATCAAACTCATTTTCTTCATGAATAGGAAGCGCGTCCATGTCAGCACGAACCGCGATGGTTTTACCAGGTTGCTTACCAATTAACCTTGCCATTACACTATATTTAGTAGGTCTTGACACTTCTAAATATGGGATTTTTTGAAGTATATCGAATACAAACTGTGATGTTTTTTCTTCTTGAAAAGATAACTCTGGATACTTATGAAAATGCCTTCTCCACTCAATTAATTGATTTTTCGATAAAACCAGTTCCTTTGCAACATCCATTTCTCTTCGCCCCTTCTTCACCAAGTTAAATGTTATTATAGCGTGAATCGTTAACTTTTAAAAGAATCTTCTGAATTTTCCGTTATAATAACTTAAAAATAAAAAGCCATCAAAAAGATGACTTTTTCAGTATTATAAAATAGTAATCGCTTGTTTCCCCATTTGCTCCCAAGCTTTCTCAAACTCTGCTCGCGGAACAGCAAAACGCGGATTATTTTTAAGTGGATCATTTACATATACAAAGTTTTGATCATACCCAACTATTACTACACTATGTTCATAATATGTAATTTTCACTTCGCCAGAGCTTGTATTCCATGTTTCAAAACTACTCTCGGCTAGTGGCTTAAACGTTGTATTAATAATGACCCATACTGGCGAACCGGAACTAACTACTTTATACATATCTTGCACGTCTCTACCTGTTAAATTAACTACTTTTTCAGGAGCATATTTTTCTGCTAAATTAAAAATGGGTTGATTATATACACCATATCCTGGCTCTGTCTTCGTATAAATATTTCCAACGAACCCCTCATAAGGATTTCCACGTAAACCATTTTGTTCAAATGGAACACGATGAATTTCGCTAGCAAGTTGCATCTTATCTACTTGTATACCTTTGTATTGTAGCAACATAGCCAAACTTGTAACTTCACATCCACGAGGTAATTCTGGTAACTGCTTTATAAACGGAACATTTTCAATCATAGTCGCTTCTTTCATTTCAGATAAAAACTCTAAACGGAACACTTGCGCCTTTTGTATAATTTTATCTTTCCCTATAAAAAACGCGGCAGCAAATATAATTCCAAAAACAAAAAGATATTTTAACTTTTTCATTTTAAACAAAACTCCATTAATTATTATTTTACAGACATACCTCTTATCATTGTACCTTTCTTCTTACTAGTTTGCTAGAAAGATTCTATGAATTATTGTTCACACTTACATTGTTATAAAATTCTAATTATTTTTAATAAAAAGAAAAAACAATATACTTTTCTGAATATTTTTGCTAAAATCAAAATAATTAACATAGTGAAGATATCACCTTGTTAATAAAAACATTCTTAGAGTATTTAGTCATAGTTCGCATTTTACATACTCCATTCATTTCATAATAAATAAGCCGAGTATGTTTCACATCCCCCACTAATGATTAAAAACTCGGAATGAAAATCAATTCATACATACAAGAAAATAACGGGGTGAGGGGCATATGAATCAACAAGTAGAACAAACAGATTTAAAACGAACAATGAAAAGTAGACACCTATTTATGATTGCACTTGGTGGTGTTATCGGAACTGGCCTATTTATGGGATCTGGTCAAATCGTCCATAATGCCGGTCCTGGTGGTGCTATTCTTGCATTTTTAGTCGGTGGATTTGTTATGTATTTAACGATGTTATGTCTTGGTGAATTATCAGTTGCTATGCCAGAAGCAGGTTCATTCCAAAGCTATGCAAGCAAATTTATTTCACCTGGTTTTGGATTTGTTGTCGGTTGGATGTATTGGTTAAATTGGGCTGTTACAGTTGGGGTAGAGTTAACAACTGTAAGTATTTTAATGAAACGTTGGTTTCCAGACGTTTCTTCGTGGATTTGGTGTGTTACATTTGCAGCAGCACTCTTTCTTGTAAACGCATTATCAGCAAAAGCATATGCAGAAGCAGAATTTTGGTTCGCAAGTGTAAAAGTCGCAACCATTGTTATTTTCATCGTACTCGGTGGTGCAGTTATGTTCGGTCTACTAGACTTTAATGGAAAACCAGCGCCAATGCTTCACAATTTCACTGAAAATGGCGGATTATTTCCAAACGGTGCATTAGCTGTTCTTCTTACGATGATTACAGTAAATTACTCCTTCCAAGGAACAGAATTAATCGGAATTGCTTCAGGAGAAAGTGAAAACCCTGAGAAAACAATTCCAAAAGCGATTAAAAATACCATTTGGCGAACTCTCTTCTTCTTCGTCCTAGCAATATCAGTTGTTGTAGGTTTACTCCCATGGCAAGAGGCTAATCTAGTCGAAAGTCCATTTGTACTTATATTTGATGTGGCTGGTGTTCCATATGCAGCTGACATTATGAACTTTGTTATTATTACAGCAGTATTATCCGTAGCCAACTCTGGTCTATACGCAAATTCTCGTATGCTTTGGGCGATGGCAAAACAAGGAATGGCAAGTCCAGCTTTTACGAAGTTAACTAAAAAAGGAGTGCCACTAAACGCATTAATTTTCAGTCTAATTTTTGCAAGTTTGTCTCTATTAACAAGTATATTTGCGGCAGATACTGTCTTTTTAGTTTTAACATCTATTGCAGCTATGGCCGCTGTCGTAGTTTGGATGTCAATCGCAGCTTCACAGTTTTTCTTCCGTAGAAATTTCTTAAAAAACGGCGGGGACATTAATGATTTAAAATATCGCACACCGCTTTATCCAATCGTTCCAATCGTAGCATTCTCACTCAATTTCATTACATTTGTTAGTTTAGCTTTCATTCCAGATCAGAGAATTGCTCTTTATTGTGGTATTCCATTTATGATTTTTTGTTACATTTTATACCAATTAAAATATAAAAAAGTTGTCACATTTGAACAACAAATAAATCTAAAAAAAGAAGTAAACTAAATATACAAAATATTCAGCTATCTTTCTTATCATAAGATAGCTTTTTTCTATTTCTTGGATATCTTGGTATAACTTTATTTATCTTAAAATTTCCACAATCACGTTTTTCACTGGAAAATAGTTTACAATGTTATCAAGTTACAAATGATATTCACCTTAAAAAGTGTGCATTTGTGTCTATTTTTTAACAATATCACAAAAACTATTGCCATCTATAAATTAATAGGTTTATATTGTTTTATTGGCATAGTTTCAATCCAAGGAGAAAGGAGATTTTCAATCGTGCAACTAAAGAAAACGTTTTGGAAGCTGGCTTCGCTTCTTCCGTTATCATTACTTCTGTTCCTCGGCGGCTGTGATAAGAAACTCGCAGTATTAAATCCGCAAGGACCTGTTGCAAAAGCACAGTATGATTTAATTGTTTGGTCATTCTTGCTTATGTCATTAATTATCGCAATTGTATTCATCTTGTTTACAGTCATCTTGATTCGTTATCGTGAAAAACCAGAGAATATGGACTACGAGCCACCTGAACAACACGGTAACACATTATTAGAAATTATTTGGACGCTTGTTCCTGTTATTATCGTTATCGCATTATCGATTCCAACAGTAAAAGCAACGTATGCTTCGGAAGAGGTTCCGGCAGAGTCCAAACATATTAAACCAGTTGAGATTTATGTTACATCTGCAAACTGGAAATGGTTATTCAGTTACCCAGAGGAAAAAATTGAAACCGTTAACTATTTAAACATCCCAGCTGGTGTACCAATTCAATTCAAACTGACTTCTGTCGGTCCAATGAATGCTTTCTGGGTACCAGAACTTGGTGGTATGAAGTACACTATGGATGGCATGATTATGGATCTTTATTTACAAGCTGATAAGCCTGGTTCTTACCTAGGCCGTAGTGCGAACTTCTCTGGTGAAGGATTCACACATATGGAGTTCGAAGTTGAAGCAAAAACTAAAGAGAAATATGACAAGTGGGTTAAAGAAGTACAACAAACTGCTCCTAAACTAACAGAAGATAAGTACAACGAAATTGTTAAACCTGGTGTAGTTGGTCGTATGACATTCTCTAGTCACCACTTAAGTTATGTAGATCCAAAATCACTTGAATATTGTGATTACAACTACTACAAAAACAAAAAATAATAGCTATTATTCCAACAGATTGGAGTGAACACAGTGAAGCTTGATGAATTCTTTGTCACAGGTGACCCGATTATTTACGGTGCAGACGCTTCTATCGTTCTTGTGACATTAGCAATCATTTTCGTACTAACAAAGTATAAAAAATGGAAATGGCTTTGGGACGAATGGTTAACAACTGTTGACCATAAAAAGATTGGGGCCATGTATATTATCTCTGCGGTTATCATGTTATTCCGTGGTGGTATGGACGGTTTAATGATCCGTGCACAGTTAACATTCCCAGAAACAACTTATTTAAATGCTGAACACTATAACGGAATCTTCACAACACACGGTACAGTTATGATTCTTTTCATGGCGATGCCATTCGTTATGGGATTAATGAACCTTGTAGTACCATTACAAATTGGTGCTCGTGACGTTGCATATCCGTTCTTAAATGCTTTAAGTTTCTGGTTATTCTTCGTCGGAGCAATGTTATTTAACATCGCTTTCGTAATCGGTGGTTCTCCAGACGCTGGGTGGACTTCTTACTTCCCAATGGCAGGTACAGAGTTTACTTCTGGTGTAGGAAATAACTACTACGCAATTGCATTACAGATTTCAGGTCTCGGTACGCTAATGACCGGTATTAACTTCCTTGTTACTATCTTAAAAATGCGTACACCTGGTATGACTTTAATGAGAATGCCAATGTTTACTTGGTCAATCTTAATTACAACAGTTATCATTATTTTCGCTTTCCCAGTATTAACAGTTGCTCTTGCATTAATGACATTTGACCGTCTATTCGATGCTCACTTCTTTACGATGGCGAGCGGCGGTATGCCAATGTTATGGGCCAACCTATTCTGGGTATGGGGTCACCCTGAAGTATATATCGTTATTTTACCGGCATTCGGTATTTTCTCTGAAATCATTAGTACATTCTCACGTAAACGTCTATTCGGTTACAGTGCGATGGTATACTCAATGGTTGCAATTTCTTTACTAAGTTTCGTCGTATGGCTTCATCACTTCTTCACGATGGGTGCAGGTCCAGCGGTTAACTCATTCTTCTCGATTTCGACAATGGCGATTTCGATTCCAACCGGGGTTAAGATCTTTAACTGGTTGTTTACACTGTATAAAGGACGTATTCGTTTTACAGTTCCAATGCTTTGGTCATTGGCATTTATTCCAAACTTCGTAGTCGGTGGGGTTACAGGGGTTATGCTTGGTATGGCAGCAGCTGATTATCAGTACCATAACAGCTACTTCCTAATTGCTCACTTCCACTACGTATTAATCGCAGGTACAGTATTCGCTATGCTTGCTGGATTCACATTCTGGTATCCAAAAATGACTGGTCATATGTTAAACGAACGCCTAGGTAAATGGACATTCTGGATCTTTATGAGCGGATTCAATATCTGTTTCTTCCCAATGTACTTCTTAGGTTTAGACGGTATGACTCGTCGTATGTACACTTACTCTGAAAGTCTTGGATGGGGATGGCTAAACCAAATCGCATCTGTTGGTGCGGTAATGATGGGTATTGGTTTCCTAATTCTTTGTTACAACGTAATTTGGAGTGCTCGTCACGGTGAACGTGACACAACTGGAGATCCATGGGATGGCCGTACACTTGAATGGGCAACTCAATCTCCTGTACAACATTACAACTTCGCGAAACTTCCTGAAATCAAAGAAGCTGATGCTTTCTGGTACATGAAAAAACGCGGAGAAACAGTTACACCAGCAGCAGAAGATTTAAAACCAATTCACATGCCAAGTAACTCTGGTGTGCCTATTATTGCGTCTTTATTCTTCGGTCTTGCAGGTTTCGCATTAGTATTTAGCTGGTTCTGGCTTGCAGCAATCGGCGGCGTTGGTATTTTAGCTTGCTTAATCTATCGTTCGTTCGATTATGATGATGGCTACTACGTAAGCGTTGATGAAATTAAAGAAACAGAACATATAGCATGAGAGGTGAAATGATATGGCGGCTTTAGATAAAAGCTTACCTTTGGAATATCAATCCGAGCAAAGCAGATTGAATATCCTAGGATTTTGGATTTTTCTTGGGGCTGAAATTATGCTGTTCGCAACACTTTTCGCCTCTTATCTAGTACTTGCTGGTCGTACGGCAGATGGCCCAACCCCAGCGCAACTGTTTGAACTTAAAACGCTTTTAATTCAAACATTACTACTTTTAACAAGTAGTTTCACATGTGGTATCGTAATTCACGAAATGCGTAAGCACAACCAAAAAGCAATGCTTGGATGGTTCATCCTTACATTACTTTTAGGTGCAGGTTTCCTATTCTTTGAAATCGAAGAGTTCATTATGTACATCGGTGAAGGCGCAACAATTCAAACAAGTGCTTTCCTATCTGCATTCTTCGTTCTTCTTGGAACACATGGTGCCCACGTAACAGGCGGTATCATTTGGGCAACTTGTGTTATTATCCAAATTTTAAAACGAGGTTTAACACCAGTTACAGCGCGTAAAGTATTCATTATCAGCTTATATTGGCATTTCCTTGATCTAGTTTGGGTATTTATTTACACACTAGTTTACTTGAACGGGATGGTGGCGTAAATGGATCAAAATAACAACCAAGCAAACGGGCATGCGCATAGCGGATTCCCTTGGTCACACGTTTTCGGATTTATTTTATCGCTTGCACTAACGTTTCTAGCGTTATACGTGGCACTTTATACAAACTTGCCACTTTCAACGATCTTAACAACTATTATCGTAATGGCTGTTGCGCAAGCGTTGTTACAATTAATTATGTTCATGCATTTAAAAGAAGGAGAAGGAAGAGTTCAAATCCTTACAATGATATACAGTTTCTTCGTTGCAACTGCAACAGTTGGTTTAACTGTATGGATCTTCTTCTCAATGTAATGTACATGAAAAAGACTGCTGAGATTCCTCAGCAGTCTTTTTTTTATCCCTCATTAACGAGCAGTAAGACCCCAGGGGGATCAACTGCCCGTAAAAGCCTTCACTTTATCCCCTCCCCTATTACATCCACATTACGAAATTAACAACAGAATCATGAAAAATATACTTATTATGACAAATCTTAAGAAAACTCTTTCTTTATGAAATCGAATCCATATGCGTTGCTTTTCTACCTATTATATGGCTAAATAGGTACTATATTTATTTGAAGGGAGAGAACGCAATGGAACATCATACTTCTGTTCTATCACTTATGGTTGTCGTTGCAATCGCGTTTTTCGTTCCCCTTTTGTTACAACGCTTTAAATTAAAAGCACTTCCTGTCGTTGTTGCAGAAATCATCGCAGGAATCTTTGTAGGTAAAAGTGGGTTTAATATTATTGAGCCAGATATGTGGCTTCAAGTCTTATCGACACTAGGATTTATCTTCTTAATGTTCTTAAGCGGTTTAGAAATTGATTTTTCTATCTTTAAACAAAAAGGGAAAAAGAATACGACAAACGAACCAAACACATTCCAAGCAGCAAGCATTATCTTCTTATTTATTTTCATCTTATCTTATGCCCTATCATTACTGTTCGTATGGCTAGGATTCGTGGATAATGCAATGTTTATGACTTTAATTATTTCAACTATTTCTTTAGGTGTTGTTGTACCAACATTAAAAGAAAATAACTTAGGAAAAACGGCAATCGGACAAATCATTTTATTAGTCGCTGTTATTGCAGATTTAGTTACAATGATTTTACTCGCTGTATTCGTCGGATTAAATTCCGAAAGCGGCCAAAGCATGTGGCTCCTTCTTCTTCTATTCGGCGCTGGTATTGTTATTTACTTCATTGCAAAACGCTTTAAAAACATTCCATACTTAGATAGCTTAAAAGCTGGTAGTGTACAAATTGATACACGAGCTGTTTTTGCACTCATCTTAATATTAGTTGGGTTATCTGAATCTGTTGGAGCTGAAAATATTTTAGGTGCCTTCTTAGCAGGGGTACTCGTATCGTTATTATCACCAAATGAAGATATGATTGAAAAACTGGATTCCATCGGCTACGGTTTCTTCATCCCTATTTTCTTCGTAATGGTTGGTGTGAATCTAGAAGTTTGGTCTATTTTTAAAGAACCTTCTAGCATGCTAATGATCCCAATTTTAATTGTAGGACTCTTTATCTCAAAACTGTTACCATCACTCGTCTTACGAAAATGGTATCCACGTAATATCGTACTAGGAAGTGCCATCTTATTAACATCGACACTTTCTTTAGTTATTGCAGCTGCACAAATTGGTGAAAAACTAGGAATCATCAGTCCGAGTTTATCTGCTTCCCTTATTTTAAGCGCAGTTATTACTTGTATTTTTGCACCTATATTATTTAAAAAGATGTTCCCAAAAGTAGAAACACCAAAACCAAAAGTTTCTATTATTGGTGCGAGCAGAATTACCCTTCCGTTATCACTTGATTTAAAACGAGAAGATTATGACGTAACACTTTATATGATGCGTCAAAATAAAATAAATGATGAGGAAGCGAAATCACATGACTTCCCTATCGTAAAATTAGATGACATCACAATCGCTTCATTAACTGGACAAACAGCATTTAACGCAGACCGCGTTGTTGTTGCAACAAGTGATGATGAACAAAACTTATTATTGGCGGAACACGCAAAAGATCTAGGTGTTGAACATGTTATTGCAAGTGTAGAAGATCCACTTCTACAAGAAAAAGCAACGCAAGAACATATCGCCGTATTCTCAACAATTAACTCTACACGTATTCTGTTACGTGCACTAATTGATAAACCGAGTCTCGTTCGCTTAATTACAACAGCAAATGAAACAGTTCGTGAAGTTGAACTACGTAGCAATACATATAACGGTGTTGCACTACGTCGCCTTCCGTTTTTAGGGGATGTACTCGTCATTCAAATTTACCGCGGTAATAAAGCATTAATCCCGCATGGTGATACGAGACTACAACATGGTGATACATTGCTTGTCACAGGTTCAAAAGAACATATTGATACGTTGAAAAACATATTAGAATAAAAAATGCCCCTTACATAATTGAGGGGCATTTTTTTCCATTCCATATGGTAAAATGTTACTATCACATATTATGAGGATGGATCACATTATGTCTATTGTAACTTTAGCTCTTTTATTATTGGCGGAAATACTCGTTGCCATTATTCTCATCGGTGTTAGCATTGAAATTTGTAGTTACGGATGGAAAAAATCGAATGGAATAAAATACTCTTGCCTCTTACTTTCACTCCTTCTCGGAATTGCTAGCATACTCGGACTTTTCGCCGCACCTGCCTATTTCTTTATACAACTAACAGAAAACGCCTTATAAGAAAGGATGTTAATATGATTACCGTGAAAAATATTGAGGGATCTGAAACTTACGTATTACGTCAAAAAATTTTACGCCCGAATCAAACATTAGCAGATTGTAAATACTCTTCCGACTATGAAACAGACACCTTTCACTTAGGCGCATTTATAAACGATGAACTAATTAGTATCGCTTCCTTCTCAAAAGAGATATACCCTGACTTACTAGCAGGTGTTCATTATCGTCTACGAGGAATGGCCACATTACCTGAATTTCGAAACAAACGTGCTGGAAGTTCCTTAATTCAGAAGGCGGAGCAAGTCTTGCAAGAACGTAAAGCAAATATATTATGGTGTAATGGCCGAATTACTGTAGCTGACTATTACAAGCGCTTAGGCTTTCAGGAACATGGTGAAATCTTTGAAATTGAACCGATTGGCCTTCATAAAGTACTGTATAAAAGAATATAAGAAAAGCTTTCCGCAATATGAGAAAGCTTTTCTTATATTTCAATCTTCACTTTTTATTTTTCTCATATATATGTATATAAACAAACTAGGAACTAAAAAACAAGCAAACATAATAAGTCCTGTCATACTAATTTCCTTTATAGCAATATCTGGTGTTACAATAATACAAATAGCTAAAATTCCAATAACAATACCTACTGGAATAAATAATAATTTCATAAAATAGCTGCGTGATACTCCACCTGTATGCTCATATGCCTCTACAGAATGTTTTAAATTTAAGAAGTTAATGACTACGATCCCGCCCATAAATACCATTAATAAATCCGAAACACTTTCATATCCTGCACCTTGCAAAACGTAGCGATAAAAAACGATACCTAGTATGACGATATTTTGTAAGATGAAAACGAGTCTAATATGTTTTAGCCCCTCAATCATTAAACGTTCATCTTTCACAATCCTCACTCCTCTTCCTCCCAAAATAAATCATTCAATGTTTTGTCTACCGCATAACAAATTTTCAAACATAAATCTAAAGACGGGTTGTATTTCCCCTTCTCAATTAAACTAATCGTTTGCCTTGTAACGCCTACTTTTTCTGCTAATTGTTGCTGTGTTAAATCTAACTGAACACGCGCGACTTTTATTTTACTTACAGCCATTCATGTTCCTCCTCTGCCTTTATTGTAACATATATATTCCATTAGGTAATTTATATTTTACTAAAATCGTTTGATTTTTACTTTATTATACACAAAAAAAGAGCCTCCCATAAGAAGCTCCCTCTTCTATATCTATATTATAAGAATAAATGACATCCAAATAAAATTGTAAATAAGTATAGTAACGGATGTACTTCCATCCCTTTCCCTTTCACAATTTTTAAGACTGGATACACTAAAAATCCAATTGCAATTCCATTCGCAATGCTAGACGTTAACGGAATACCGATAAAAATTAAAAATGCTGGTAATGCATCTTCAAATTCATTCCAATTAATATCACGAAGACTTTGCGCCATTAGACTACCTACAATAATTAATGAAGGAGCTGTAATAGCGGCTACACTTGATAAAGAAGCAATCACAGGGCTGAAGAATGCCGTTATAATCGTTAGACCGACAACTACAATACCCGTTAATCCTGTTTTACCACCTGCAGCAATACCAGCTGATGATTCAATCGTCGCTGCTGTTGGGCTTGTTCCAAAGATAGAACCTGTAGTCCCACCAATTGCATCTGCAATAAACGCTTTACCAAAACGTTTCTCTGTATTATCTGTAATTAAACCCGCTTGTTTAATTAAACCAAGTAATGCACCTGTTGTATCAAATAACAGTACAAGTAAAAATGAAAATACAACACCATATAATCCGTATTCAATTACATCTGAAAAGGCATTGATTGGGTTTGAAACGATAATTCCCTCTGGTAAATGAGGCATCGCAACAATTTTATCCGTAAACTTCAGTTGCCCTGTAAAGAAGGCGATAACTCCTGTCACAATCATACTAATAAATAATGCACCGCTCACACGTAATGCCATTAATACCGCCGCTAATATTAAACCAATTAAAGTTAAAATAACGGCTGGAGAATGAAAATCACCAATCGTAACTAAATTAGATGGATGATCAACGATAATTCCAGAAAGGCGTAATCCAATAAAAGCAATAAATAGTCCAATTCCACCTGCAATTGCATGTTTTAAACTATCAGGAATTGCGACAATTAGCTTTTGCCTAAATGAAGTGAAAGATAATAAAAGAAAAATGATACCTGTTACAAATACTGCTGAAAACGCAATGACATATGTAATCCCCTCTGCCTGTTGAACAACAGAATAAGCAAAATACGCATTCATTCCCATAGCTGGAGCAATAACAATTGGATAGTTAGCTAAAAACGCCATACATAGCGTTCCTACAACCGTCGCAATAATAGTTGCTGTAAAAGCTTGATCAAATGGTACACCTGCATCAGATAATATTTTCGGATTGATGACAAGAATATACGCAAATGTAAAAAAAGTTGTGATGCCAGCTAAAAGCTCTTGCTTCACAGAAGTGTTATATTTTTGTAATTGAAACATGGTTATGTACCCTTCCTACATCTGAATTATTATCACATATTCTTTTCTTACTAGTATGTGAGAAAATATAATACTTAATCTTAACAATCAATAAAAAGAAGAGTCAATATATTCGCTAATAGTTCGAATTTTAAGTTTAAGTCTGACAAGTTTAGATGTAGTACAGTTCATCATGATTATTTTTGTAGCATAACAGATAGAAATGTTTTATAATTTGAAATAGTTAAATATTTAGCAAACGCATTCAAATATCGTTCACTCTACAAGGGGGATTCTTCTTATGCAGCACACAAACAAATCTGAAACTTTAAACCGCGGTTTAAAAGAACGACATATTACTTTAATGTCGCTCGGCTCCGCTATTGGCGTTGGACTATTTTTAGGATCCGCTTCTGCTATTAAGCTAGCTGGCCCTTCTATTCTACTAGGTTATATGATCGCCGGACTCGTTATTTTTTTCATTATGCGAGCACTCGGAGAAATGGCAATTGAACAACCTGTTGCCGGTTCTTTTAGTAAATATGCCTCTGATTACCTTGGACCACTAGCTGGCTATATTACTGGCTGGAACTACTGGTTTTTATGGGTTGTTACTTGCATGGCTGAAATTACAGCAGCTGGCATTTACATGCAATACTGGTTCCCAGATATCCCGCGCTGGACTTGGGCTTTACTCGCTCTATTATTAATGAGTGCTTTCAACTTCTTATCCGTAAAAGTATTTGGAGAACTTGAATTTTGGTTTGCTCTCATCAAAATTGTCACAATTATCTGTATGATAATTGTTGGAGCTGGTATTATTTTATTCGGATTTGGAAACGGTGGTATCGCTACTGGTATTTCAAACCTTTGGTCACATGGTGGCTGGTTCCCAAATGGTTTTTCTGGGTTACTACTCTCCATGCAAATGGTGTTATTCGCTTATTTAGGCGTTGAATTAATCGGTGTTACAGCGGGTGAAGCTCAAAATCCGAAAAAAACACTCGCAAAAGCAATCGATAACGTATTTTGGAGAATATTACTGTTCTACGTTGGGGCTCTATTCGTTATGATGGCAATTTATCCATGGAATGAACTTGGGGAAAAAGGAAGTCCATTCGTATTAACATTCCAGCAAATCGGTATCGCAAAAGCAGCAGGGATTATTAACTTTGTCGTATTAACAGCAGCTCTTTCTTCTTGTAATGGTGGTTTATTTAGTACAGGCCGTATGCTATTTACATTAGCTCAGCAAAAGAAAGCACCTGAAAGATTTGGTCGTTTAAATAAAAACGGTATTCCGAGTCAAGGAATTGTAGCAACAGCTATCGTTTTACTCGTTGGTGTTATATTAAACTATCTTGTGCCCGCAAAAGTGTTTACATGGCTGACTAGTATTTCAACTTTCGGGGCAATTTGGACTTGGGGGATCATTTTAATCGCTCAAATTAAATTCCGTAAAGGTTTGCAAACTGATAAAAAGGACAAGCTAACATATAAAATGCCTTTACATCCATTCAGTTCATATTTCTCACTCGCTTTCCTTGCACTCGTATTAGGTATTATGGCGTATTCAGAAGATACAAGAATTGCATTGATTGTTGGTCCTATTTGGCTTATTGGTTTAGCTATCGTGTATTACATGAAAGGTTTCCATAAAATTGATGAAACACCTAATTCAAAAATTAGTTAAACAAAACATCCCTTCCTTATTACTTGGAAGGGATGTTTTTAAATCTATATAAATATTTCTCAACAAAATTCACGTTATTTTTACAATTTTTTAATATTTTTTATGTTTTCCGTCTTTATTTTTACAGAAAAATAAATTACATTATTAAAGCACATATATTTATTATTAGGGGGATTCTTCTATGAAGAATAAAAAATGGATTACATTTTCTTTAGCAACAGCAATTACACTAAGTATAGGGACTTCGTTCATACCGTCTACTTATGCAGAAAGCTCTGTAGACCCAGCTCCTGAAATTGCTGCAAAAGTTGTAAATCAAAACAATGGGAAAAAAGTATTATTCGATAATACACACGGTCAAACTGCCGGAACCGCTGATTGGGTTATTGATGGTGGCTTTTCTGATTTCGGAAATGGTATTGCTCAAAATGGCTATCATGTAAAAGAACTACGTAAATCAACACCAATTACATACGAAGATTTAAAAGACTACAATGTGTTTATCGTTCCAGAAGCAAATATTCCTTACAAAAAATCTGAACAAGATGCTATGTTACAATACGTGAAAAATGGCGGTAGTATTTTCTTTATCGCTGACCATTATAATGCAGATCGTAATAAAAATCGCTGGGACTCTTCTGAAGTATTTAATGGATATAGACGCGGTGCATGGGATAACCCTGCAAAAGGAATGTCAAGTGATGAAGTAAATTCACAAGCTATGCAAGGAGTAGAAAGCTCTGATTGGCTATCTGACAACTTCGGTATTCGCTTCCGCTACAATGCAATCGGTGATGTTGCAGCTAAAAATATTGTGTCACCTGAACAATCATTCGAAATTACAAAAGGTGTTTCATCTGTAGCAATGCATGCAGGTTCTACTCTAGCAATTACAAACCCAAAACTAGCAAAAGGGCTTGTTTATCTTCCAGAAAACCCGTCAAAATGGAATAATGCTGTTGATAGCGGTGTTTATAACGGCGGTGGCGTTGCAGAGGGGCCTTATGCCGCTATCGCAAAAGTAGGGCTTGGAAAAGCTGCCTTTATCGGTGATTCTTCTCCAGTTGAAGATGCATCGCCAAAATACGTTCGTGAAGATTCTGGCCAAACAAAGAAAACTTACGATGGATATAAAGAAGAAAACGATGCTATCTTACTAGAAAATATCGTAAATTGGCTATCGAATAAAGAAACATTTACAAGTTTAGATCAAGTAAATGGTTTACAACTTGATTTACCTACCACTTTACAAACATTTGAACAACCAAGCTTATCAACTGAGCCACAACCTGAACCTTGGAGTGCACCAAATGCAGGTTATCAATGGTTTAATACAAACACTTTTAAACCAGGTTCATACGGTTATAACAGTGCTGTAACAGCAAACGACTACGTAGTTACACACCCTAGCACTCTACCAAACAATGAAGTGTTCCAAATAAAAATCCAAGTAAATAACTTATTACCAAACACAACATACACTAATTACTCTTTAGGTATATTCACTACTGGCGGTACACAAGTAGCAAAAGTTCAAAATACAAATGGTTCTTGGCCATCTGCTTTTGGATATAGTAGTGCATTCTCTTTCACAACAAACAGCTTAGGTTCTGCTGAGAAGATTGTAAATGTACAAATCAATCCAAATACTGCTGGACAAGCAACTCTTCGTCTACGCCAAAATACGACAGCGAAATACAATGAAACTGTAATAATTGATAAGAAATAATGAAGAAGGCAATCCGCATGCGGATTGCCTTTTTCTCACTTCTCTTCTTTCGAGAAAAACATTCTTGAAATAACGATACCTATACTTCCTACAATTAAGAATAACACAGCCCTGATCATCATCGATACTTCTGGTAAGTCCAGAAGGAATAGCTTCCCTATCGTTACGACTAACACGACTAAGCCGGCATACAATATTTCATTCATATTTTTATTCCGTCCAAGCCAAACGGCAAATAATGCATATACCATCCATAATAACGATACAGATACGCTTATTATACTTCCATCTGTAGACAGCACTTCACCGACTCTAGTAATTGCAATAAATACGATAACCATAAACCAATAGAGCGTTATAGAATAAACATATTTTCCGAAGCTCCTTAACACATCTTTCGCTTGTTTCATGCAGTAATAAAATGTACCTATTAAAATAATATGGGCAACAAACCCAGCTGAAATGAAATGATCAAACGGACTAAAAATAGTTTGTATCATTCCAATCGCGTAAATCGTCGCACTAACATACAATTTCACCTGTTGTTTTACTTTAATAGCAGTCACCATACCGAGGAAACCTTGCAATAATAATACAATCGCTGCATTTACTAAACTATACTCATATAAAATCGCTAAACTAAATGCACCCATTGCGAAACCAAATAAAAGATTTGTAAATGTAGAATGTCTATTCTTCCTATATTCAAACACAAACATAGTAGCGTGCACGAGTGCACTAATCATTAATCCCCATGTTGTAAATTCAGGTATTTTTGAAATGGCTAATATAAAGAGAACTGCATTCGCACTAAATATCGCCAAGCGTGGCTCTAATATAAAACTTCTCTCCGTAAACATATGCCAAAATAATAGTAAGTGAATCAAACCATAAACAACCGTTAACTGTATTTGCAAATCCTCTACTAACATTGACATAATAGCAAAGAAAACAAAAAGGACAATAGCAGCAACAGCATAAGAAATCATATATAAATACTGATAACGATTTTTCAACGCATACCATAATAAGCTAAGTGTTAGTATCGTCTCATATCCAAAGAAAATATAAGGATTAGGAGTCGTACTATTTAATAAGAATGGCACGAAGAACGCTCCTACGGCTACGAATATAGTAAGATATTCCGATTGATACCTCTTCGCTACATAAATACCTAAAATGACCCATGCAATATTACATACAAACGCAACACTTGCTGGAATAAATCCATATAAATAATGCGCCGCAAATGTCGTTAAAACTATACCCGTAATACTTCCTCCTGCTAATACTAAACCCAACGCTTGCCGCTCTCGTTTAATTTGAATATCACCTATATAATAAAAACCGATTGATAGGACAATACCAAACACAATTCGTATTACAGGTGTTAATAATCCAGCATCTACCCCTGCTTTAAATAACCAGATTACTCCAAGTAACATAATGCCGACAAATATACGTGGCAACCAAGTTTGGCAAAACTTAATAATATTAAATGGTTCTGGTTTAAATGCAGATATATCTACTTGTTTTACCTCACGTTCTTGCACGGGCTCCTTTATTGTAACTACTTCTTCTTTTTGCTTTTCCTCCATTACCGTTTCAATATATTCTTTCTTTTCTTTACTAACATGTTGCTGAGCATTTTCTACTTCTATTTCTCTTTGTTTTGCTTTCAATTCAAAAAGCGCTTCTTGAATTGTTTCAATTGCCGTTTCGAGCGCTTCTATTTTCTTATTTAAATCCTCCTTCATACGCTCCCCCCTCACCATTCATTCAAAATCTATATATTACCAATTATCTTTATCATACTCTTAGTCTATTCATTTTCAATACTATTTTTCCTAAAAAAAGAAAGGTATCTTCCGAAATAGGAAAACACCTTTTTACTCATTTATTCTTATTTAGAACAACACTAACGATGACACCAATACAAACACCTATAATAGCTGGAACAATCCATCCAACACCTTCTGTATAAAACGGAATGTATTTCAATATTGACGTCCACTGATTCATCATTACATTTTTATTGAAAATATCGATTGCACTAAATACCGCTACAATCCCAACAGCTACTGCATATACGTATGCATACTTTCCAATATATTTATGGAATAACCCTAGAATAATGAGTGTTAATGCAACTGGATAAATAAATCCAAGAATCGGTACTGATACTTTTAAAATTTGTGTTAATCCTAAATTAGCTAAAATCATACTAGCAAAACTTAATATAAATGCCCAAACTTTATACGCTACTTTCGGAAATGCACTTGCGAAAAATTGACTACAAGATGTAACAAGCCCGATTGAAACGCATAAACAAGCGATCGTAAAAATAAGACCTAATAAAACGACTCCGCCTTGTCCAAATAATGTAGTCATAACTTGCGCTAACACGTTCGCCCCATTATCAAATGTACCTAACGAACCGCTAATTGAACCAACATATCCAAGTATGACATAAATAATAGATAATAATAGTCCTGCACCAATTCCAGCAATACTCATATATTTCGCTAAACCTTTATCATCTTCAACACCTTTTGCACGAAGAGCATTTGCAATAACAATCCCAAAAATTAAAGCGGCTAGCGCATCCATTGTTAAATATCCATCTAAAAAGCCTTGGAACATAGGAGCTTGTCCATAGTTTCCAGCAGCCTCTTTCACACTGCCTACTGATGTAAACATACTCTTTATAAAAATAAGGGCAATCATCCCTAATAATAACGGTGTTAAAACTTTTCCGAACAACCCCATTAATTTAGACGGTGATAAACTTAACCAGTACACAATACTAAAGAAAATAACCGTGTAACATAATAAAACTACACTTCCCGATTCTGTGAAGAACTGACCTGGTCCCATTTCAAAAGCTAAACTTCCTGCACGTGGTATACCAAGACCTGGTCCAATAAATAAATACACGATACATGGGAAAATAATGGCGAATGAAGAATGAACCCTCCCCGCTAACGTTTGAAAGCTTCCCGCTTTCGCAATAGCGATAACACCCAATATAGGAAGACCTGTTGCTGATATAATAAATCCTATTAATGAAATCCACACATGTTCTCCTGCTTCATACCCAAGGAAAGGTGGGAATATAAGATTCCCCGCTCCAAAGAACATCGAGAATAACATAAGGCTAATCAGTAAAATTTCTTTTTTCTGTAACAATTTCATTTGTTTCTCCTTCTTTAATTTCATCTTTTATGAAATCAATTTCACATATAAAAAAGTGCAATAATTCGCTTCCTAACAAAGAAAACATAGTCCATAGTCTAACATAAAAGAAACACCCATTCTATAGCTATCCCTCTTTTCCAATTTCTTCTGAAAAATCAACCTTTATTGACTTATAATAGTTAATAAGGTAAAATATTAAATGTACAAAATTATTAACTTTGTTTTTGTTTGTGTCAGGAGGAAAATAACATGGAATCAGCGATACAACTAGAAAGAGAACAACAAAGAAAAAAGAAACATCCTCCAGGTTTATACTTACTCTTCTTTACAGAAATGTGGGAAAGATTTAGTTACTATGGATTACGAGGATTATTAACATTATATTTAACGACAGCTTTAGTAAGCGGTGGTCTTGGGTTTAGTCCTGCGTGGGCACTATCCATTTACGGATTTTACACTGGAGCCTGTTATTTCACACCAATGATTGGTGGATACTTAACAGACCGGTTCCTAGGTAGACGAAAAGCGATCACAATTGGTGGTATAACAATGGCAATTGGTAACCTTACACTATTTGCCATGCAAAACCAAGCCGGCCTATACCTCGGATTAGCGCTTATTATTATCGGTAACGGATTCTTCAAACCGAACATCTCTACACTGGTTGGGGAATTATACGAAGAGAACGATCCAAAACGTGATAGTGCATTTACCATTTTCTATATGGGTATTAACGTCGGATCATTTTTAGCTCCACTCGTTTGTGGTTTTTTATCAGAAAATTTATTCAAAACAACAGTTGATGGCGTTGTACATTACGGATTCCGTTACGGTTTCTTAGCCGCTTCAATTGGAATGATCATTGGACAAATTTTATTTACAACATTATCAAATCGCTTCCTTGGTGATATCGGTAAAAAACCAACTCGTGATTTGCAAACAACAGATGGACAACCATCAGTAGGAGATACACCGTTAACAAAAAAAGAAAAACAACGTACCGCAGTTATCGTCATTTTAACATGCTTCGTTGTCTTCTTCTGGGCTGGCTTTGAACAAGCTGGTAGCTCATTAACATTATATACAAACAAATTTGTAGACCGCTCTGTGTTCGGATGGGAAGTTCCAACATCTTGGTTCCAATCGGTCAATCCATTATTTATTATTTTACTTGCTCCAGTCATTTCAGCATTATGGGCAAAACTTGCAACTCGCAAGCGCGGGGATTTAAAAATCCCAACTAAAATGGGACTTGGTATGATCTTGCTTGGTATCGGTTATATCATTCTCGTTATCGCTACATTAAAAACAGGTAGTGATGAACATAACATTACAGAAAAAGCAAACTTACTATTTATCGTCTTTACGTATCTTTTCCATACGTTAGGTGAGCTATTCTTATCACCTGTTGGACTATCAATGGTTAGTGCACTTGCCCCAGTAAAACTTGCTTCTTTATTAATGGGAGTATGGTTAGCAAGCTCAGGAATTGCTAACATTTTAGGCGGACAACTTGCAAGCTTCACAACTTCACTTGGATATGCTGAAGTATTTACAGTAATCGGAGCTGTAGCAATTGTATTAGGTTGTGTTTTATTACTAATTTCTAAGAGATTAGTGAAATGGATGGATTAAAAAAAGATGAGGGATTCCCCTCATCTTTTTTATTTCTTCGCCTTCGTTCCTACTAAATCACCAGCAACAACGTAACGTTTAGAATTATCTTTCACAGATACACATGTAATAAGCGTTATCTCATCTTTCCCATGATCCTCTACAACTTCCCACTTATCAGGAGTTACTTCAGATACACCAGTAACCGCATATTCATATTCATTTTCATTATCATACAAATAAATTTTGTCGCCTTTTTTTAAAGAGGCTACATCACTAAATAAAACACCTTTTTTAGACATGTTATGTCCTGCTAATGCATAGTTCCCTTTTCCCATTACTTGATTTTCTTTTACTGTTGCTGCACCTGATAATAGGTTTTTCTCAGTAGAAGATTTTAAAACAGGAAGTTCTAATGAAACACTCGGGATCGAAATACGACCAATTACTTGTTTCTTATCTAATGATGCAGTCGCTACTTCTGCCAAGTCTGGTTGATCAATTTTCGAAGCATCTACAAATTCCGTCTCATGTTTTTCATAATCCATTTTTTGAACAGCCTGTACATTTTCAGTCTGTTTCTTTTCAGCCTGATATCCATCATAAAATGGCTTTCCGATTAACACACCACCTACAACAAATAGAAGGATTGCTACTATACTATAAATTCTTTGCTTATTCATATACAATTCCTTTCCCTTACAAAATCTTACTCTATATAAAATGATAAGATAATATTGCTATATGTACAAGTATAAGCTAAAAAGAAACCTTCTCGCACGTGCAAGAAGGTTTCTTTTTAAGCGATTTTATTTCGATATAAGGATACGTGAAAAATCGTCATTTGAATAAAGAAAATACTAAATGCAATATATATTGGATATGCAGGAACATATAGATTAGCAATTGGAGAAAGAGTTAAAAAACCAACCGCACAAGGCAGCACGTACCATAGTGACATAAATGTAGTACGACAAGCCTTTTCTGTAATTGCCTTTTCTCGCTCATCCTCTTGAGGAAATAATAGTGGAAACATCCAATACGAGAGCTCTTTATATTTTTTCTTTTGAATTTTATAAAGAACAGTCGATACAATACCAAATATTAAAAGTAATACTAGCGGCATTAAACTCAGTGAAATTTCAGATGGTACTCTCTCCGTTTGAATAAAATTAGCGACTTCAATAGTAAAATAATACAACTCAATAAACGCCCAACCTGCTAATACCATTAAAAGTACATTTAGCATATAAGAAAATACGAGTCTATTCATCCTCTTCCCCCTCCTTATTTAAAACAAACACATCTTCCATCTTTAACTCGAATACATCACAAATCGTAAGTGCTAATAACAATGAAGGAACATAATCACCTTTTTCAATTGCAGCGATTGTTTGTCTCGTTACTCCAACCTTTTCTGCTAATACACTTTGCGAAAAATTAAATCGAGCTCTTAATTCCTTCACTCTATTTAAAATGGACAAATTTACCACCTCTTAATTTCATTGTATGCTTTCCTTAACAAAATGTAAACTCAACTTAACATTATTTTCACAAAAAATCCAACTTTACGTTTTGTAAAGTTGGATTACGTTTTAGTTTAAAATTGTAACTTTAACATTTTTTCTGCCCCAATTACTAGACGAAGCTTTATCCGGCATTAAAACATCGATTTTGTGACCTTTAATCGCGCCACCAGTATCTGCTGCAATTGCAATTCCATAGCCTTCAACATTTACAGTAGATCCTAATGGAATAACAGATGGATCCACCGCAATTAATTTCATTCCTGGGTTTGCAGTTAAATTATAGCCTCCCCATGCAGAATATACTTGTTGACCTGCTGCATAACCATTTTCAGCTGGGTCTGCTGTATAAGCTGTTGCATGTACATAAAGTTCTTTTCCACCAGCAGTTGGCTTAGAAGGTTGTGCAGGTTCTACCTTCGAATTATTATTAGCAACAGGTTCGGCTGGTTTACTAGCTGGTTTACTAGCTTGTTCTTGCTTTTTCTTTTCAGCAACTTCCGCCTGTGCCTTAGCTAAAGCTTCTTGCTCAGCCTTTGCAGCTGCTTCTGCTTTCGCACGCTCTTCTGCTGCAATTCTTGCTGCTTCTTGCTCACGAGCAATTGTTTCTTGCACTGCCTTCATATTTGACTCAATTTTAGCTTTCTCTTCTGCTGCTAAATTAAGTTGGCTTGCAACCTGATTATATTTATCTTGAACTGTTTGTAAGTTAGCTTGACGCTTTTTCAAGTTATCTTGCAACTCAGCTTGTGCTTTTGCTAATTTTTGTTTGTCTACTACTAAAGATGCTTCTTTTTCATCAATTGTTTTCTTATCTTCTTCAATTTGACGAAGATCTTGTTCTTGTAGACGTAAAATTTCTTTATCAGCTTCTAGAATAGTAGAAACTGCGTTCATACGTTGTAAGAAATCTGCAAAGTTTTTTGACTCTACTACAACTTCTACTACTAAACTCGTATTTGAACTGTTTTGAACAGAAACCATACGTTTTCTCATAATATCCTTACGAGCAAGGACTTTATCCTCTAAAACGACAATTTCATTCTTTTTTTGCTCAATCTGCTTATGTGTTTCATCGATTTTACGTTGAATAGCAGCTTGATCCTCTTTATTTTTTGCAATTGTATTATTTAAATTATGTAGTTCGTTTTCGATACCTTTAATTTCTTTATTAACAGCTTGCTTCTCTTGCTCTTTCTTTTGCATTTCTGCATCGTTTTGCTGCAATTGCTGTTGCATGTTGTTAAGTTTCTCGTCGTTTGACTCTGCTTTAACAGCGACTGTACTAGAAAGACCTATAATTCCTGCTAATACTAGACTACTGATTCGCTTAAAATAGTTCATAATCCGACTCCCTTCTTATACAGTTATACATGATTTATTTTACAGTTTGTTTACAATACCATTAAATACAGTTTATTTTTCATGACAAAAAAAAGGGAATTATGCATAAAATGTAATAGATTCTTAAATATTTAACAATTCCTATATTTAAAAATTATAAAAGATGCTAAAATCCAAATATAGAGAAAATATAACTTCTAAAGGCGGTTGAAATAAATATATGTTTACTCAAAAGAAATCACTCCAACATAAAATTGATCAATTAGAAAGTCGTATACAAGAACTAGAAGCAGAATTAAAACAAAAGGATATCGAACAACAAGAGACTATTTCTTCTATCCACGATCGTGTACAAAGCGTTGTTCAAGAACATAAACTTGTAAATAGCCAGCACCATACACTTCAAAATTTAGTTCAACAATTAAACTTATGTTTCGAAAATGTTTCAACGCGCACGACACATTCCAATGAATTGAATAACGAAATGTTACAAAAAGAACAAAGCTTAATTCAATCTATTGAAGAAATTATTGACTGTTCTAATGAAGGTAAAGAATCTGTTCACCGTTTACTTATTGTAATTAACAAATTAGGTGAACAATCTCAGCGTACGTCTAACAGTATGAATCATTTAAGTGAACGTTCAAAAGAAATCGAGCAAATTGTAGAAGTCATTCAAAACATTGCAGCACAAACAAATTTACTTGCTTTAAATGCGAGTATTGAAGCTGCTCGTGCTGGAGAGCACGGTAAAGGATTCGCTGTCGTTGCTAATGAAGTAAGAAAACTAGCAGAAAGTACAGCGGAAAGTACAAAAAACATAGGCAACTTAACGAAAAAAATTCAAGAAGAAATTGAAAAAGCATACGATAACACAAAAGATAATTTACATTTAGTCGATGAAGGTGTAGAAATGAGTGCCGATACAAACGCTAGAATCGAAAATATTTTAATTATGATTCAAACGTTACAAAACGGTGCTACCAATGTTATTAAAGCTATCGAAAACCAAAAATCTTGTAATGATGATATATTACGTGAATTCGCTAATACACAACAAATGTTCCAAAAGTTAAATACTACTATTATGAATCACATTCATGATGCTGAGAAAGTCGATGTTCAATTAACGAAAAGTCTTGAAGAAACAGTAGTTTCTCATTAATAATAAAAATCCCTTATACTTTTATAAGGGATTTTTATTATATTTCGAATATTTATTTCTTCTCAATATTCATCCGTATCTTTGTTATAATGGACAAGTTGTTTCTTTCGACTAATAAACAAGGAGGTTATTATGGAACAATTTCACTACATTTTAAAATATTTAATTCTCGGTCTGTTCCAAGGGCTAACAGAACCAATTCCGATTTCTTCAAGTGGTCACCTCGTTTTAGCACAACATTTGCTAGGACTAAAAATAGAAGGGTTCAGCTTCGAACTACTTGTTAATTCAGCTTCATTATTAGCTGTATTACTTATTTATAGAAATGATTTAATTCGTCTAACGAAGAATGGTCTATCTTATATCTTTACAAGAGCAGAGGACGCAAAATCAGATTTCTTCTTTATAATTTACCTTGTTATTGCGACCATTCCAGCAGGTGTTATCGGTGTTTTATTTAAAGATTACATCGACCAGTACTTAAAAGGTGTGAAAATGGTTGGGATTTCCCTTCTTATTACTGCTGTCGGCCTTTGGATTATTAGAAACTTACGTGGACGTAAAAATGATGGCGATCTTTCTATGAAAGATGCAATTATTGTCGGATTAGCACAAGCTTGCGCATTAATTCCTGGAATAAGCCGATCAGGTGCAACAATCGTCGCAGCGATGTTACTTGGTATGAAGCAAGAAACAGCTCTTCGTTTCTCATTCTTACTATATATCCCGGTTAGCTTAGGTGGTTTATTACTAAGTATTACAGACATTGCAAAAGATCCAAATCTAGACACATTATTCGTGCCATATATCGTTGCGTTTATCGCAACATTTATCATGACGTACATTTCATTAAAATGGTTTATGAACATTATGGCAAAAGGAAATTTAAAATATTTCTCTTTCTATTGTATTATCGTAGGTGTACTTACTCTTATTTTCTTATAAAGTGAAACTTACAAAGCGAAAAACGAGTCATTCTATTAAACTAGGATGACTCGCTTTTTTATATCTTTATAATGATAAAGCCCCTCTTTCTGTACAGTAAGAGGGGTCCCTTTTATGCGTATACTTTCTTTTCTTGACAATACAAACGAATAACATGTTTATTTTGTTGAAATACATCATGCGTTAGGCGGATAATAATAAAATTTCGTTTTGTTTGATCATCATGAACAAAAATCTGTTCTCCCTCCTGAAAACGCCATGCACTTTCAAAAGTTGTAATATGATCCCCACTTACAGAAAAAAGCTCATATCGCATATCTTGTACCCTCTCTCAACTTACAATAATCACTATATCCTTATATTAAATTTATTATAACTTAATCCCGTTTAAATTTGAAATTTTTTCTATTTCGAAATATTTTAATTTTGTTTTCAGGTTCTTTTAACGTTATAATGATAAACGAATTTTCATTGAAAGGAGCTTCATTTTGACTGCATATTTATTTCCAATAAAAACAGCATTTATTTTATTTCCTATTTTAGCAATGTTTCTATTAATCCCTTTTTTAATATTTAATTATCGTAAATACGGTTATTTAAATAAATGGCGTTCATTTATTTTATATTCATTATTACTTTACTTATTAAATGCCTATTTTCTTGTGATTTTGCCATTACCACAAACGTATGATACTTGTAGCCTACAACCGGCTAATACGCAACATTTGCAACTCTCGCCATTTTATTTCATACAAGAGATTAGTAATCATACCTCGGCGATTTTAACGAAGCCAGCTACGTACTTCTATTTATTAAAGGAATCTGCGTTTTTACAAGTCGCTTTTAACGTTTTACTAACCGTTCCGTTCGGTATGTACTTACGTTATTATTTCCGACGTAGCTTCTTACAAACAGTGTGTATTTCTTTTTGTCTTTCACTATTCTTTGAATTAACACAAGTAACTGGATTATATGGTATTTATAATTGTGCATACCGCTTATTTGATATTGACGATCTGTTTTTAAACACGCTAGGCGGCGTAATTGGTTTTATCATTGCACCAATCTTTACGTACTTCCTTCCGAAAACAAGCGAATTAGATATTCATATTGATTTAGAAACGAAACCAGTCGGATTCATTCGTCGTCTCATCGCTATGCAAATTGATTGGATTTTCTTATCTATCGTTGTACCTTTCATTAAAAATAAAGGAAATTCACTATTTATCGCTAACATCCAATCTTATACAAATGTATACGAACTCCTTTTCATTACATGTTCAATCTTAATTTACTTTATTATCATTCCATACTTTACGAATGGAAGAACAATAGGAAAAGCGTTGCTTCGGATTTACATTAAAGGACAAGCTGAGCGTATTACACTAAAAGAATTATTCATTCGTTACGGGATATTCTATTTCATTTTAGGCGGAATCAATTATATTCTTTCGAGTAGCTCTATCTTAAATCATACAGAGCCTTTAGTATTACTAGTTATACTATTATTCCAATTTGTAATTAACGGTCTATTTATTATTCATGTTTTATTACATGTATTTAGTCGTGATAAGTTACTATTTTACGAGCGCATTAGTCAAACAAGAAATGCGATTATACTAAAAAAAGCTGACAAGTAATACTTTGTCAGCTTTTTTTCATAATCGTAAATAATTTTTCTGTGTAAGGGTTTGAAAACATTTCTGCTTCATCTAGTAACTTTCTCGCCTTTAGAAACGAATGCATTTCTGGATATATATTTTGTAATTTTTCGTACGTTAACGTATGC
Source organism: Bacillus sp. K2I17 (assembly GCF_002209985.1). Taxonomy (NCBI): domain Bacteria; kingdom Bacillati; phylum Bacillota; class Bacilli; order Caryophanales; family Bacillaceae; genus Bacillus; species Bacillus sp. K2I17. The sequence goes on along the minus strand of NZ_NJGF01000010.1, from coordinate 136,837 downwards.
ATTTTCCCCCAATGCGGGCGCCCTTCATACTTTAGAAAAATTTTCTCCACCTCACCAAAATAAGCAGCATACTTCATACCTTTATACATATGAACGGCAATATACGCTGAATCCCTTCCGTACGCTGGACTGAGCCATATATCATCCCTTTTCACATAACGGCATTCAATTGGGAAGTGCACTTTATACTTTTTCTTTTCAATAAGGTTTGAAATATCTTCTACAACAGCCCGCATATACTTTGAAGGAACACTATACTCCATTTCATAAAATGGAACCGCACGCGATGTAGCAAATACTTCATAACTCGGACCAATTATTTTTGTATTCGGTACAGCTTTAGCCGATAATCGACTTACACCTTTACTTATAGAAGGAAACCATTTACATCCTTTAGATAACAAAGAGAACATCTTATTTTCAAGCAACTCTACCTTTAGTTTATGCCATTTCAAGTCACTTTTTTTACCCGTTGTTTCATTTGTAAATTTCACTTGTACTTCATCTGAATAAGGAAAAACAAAAAATTCAAAATGGCGATTCTTCTTATATTCTTCTAGCTTGTTCATTACAGTAGATAATGACTGTTTTTCACTTTTATAAACGAGTGAATAGGCTGGAATAACCTTCAATTTTATTTTTACAATGATACCTAACATTCCTAGCGACAACTGAAAGGCTCTCCAATATTCCACATTCTCAGTTTCCGAACAAACTATACTCTCGCCTGTAGATAAAACTGCGGTAATCTCTATAACTTGTGTTGATAAACTTCCAAAGGTAATACCCGTTCCATGAGTCCCTGTACTAATCGCTCCTGCAATCGATTGCGAATCAATATCCCCTAAATTTTCTTGTGCATAACCTTTTTCTTCAAGTAACTTCCCTAAATCATGTAGCTTTGTTCCTGCCCATACTTCGGCAACCATCTTCTCTGCATCCATATCCAAAATACCTTTCAATTCATCTAAAGAAACTAAAATTTCTTCCGTTTGCACAAGAGGTGTAAACGAGTGTCCTGAACCGACAACACGAATTTTCTTCCCTTTTTTTCGAGCAAGCCCTACAACTTCTACTACATCTTGTATACTTTCTGGATACATCGTATAATGCGGCGTTCCTTCTACATTCCCTGTCCAATTTCTCCATTTTTGTCCCTTTATAGAAAGCATTGGCCATCCCCCCGATATGTTGAATACTCCCCAACAATCTCTCCTTCTTTCACACGATATAAAAAAGGAAAACGCTCACATAACTCTCCAGCTTTACTATGGCGAAACAAGATAGAATCTCCTATCTCTACTCGTTCCTTACCGTTATAAAAAATCGGTGTTTGCACTTCGCCAGCGCCTTCTAAAGCTAATAGTTTGGCACCATTTGGTCTCCAAATCTCAGGTTCTTTATCTTTCCCGATTGCACCTGAGGCAATATATCCACCACCTAAACAAGTGTAAATAAACGGGGCTGGTTTACGCACAACTGGTAAAGCAAATCCGACAGCTGGATGAAATTGCACCTCTTTATAATAATCGAACAGCTTCGGGGCATAAAAAGCAGAACCTATTGTAATCTCTGAAATTGAATTATCTTGCTCAGTTGTTTTTATACTTCCTGTGCCTCCCCCATTTACAAACCTTAGTTCAATACCTAGGTTTTGTATTTCTTTTACGATATGTCCTCTTCTTTCTTTAACTTCTAACACTGACTTCTTCTTTAAATACGAAATTACTTTACTTTTCACTCTTTGATTCGGTATGTGATCTCCTACCCCAGCAATTTGAGCTTCATATCCCATTACACCATCTAGTATTAAAAATGATGATTCTTTTACCCTTTTTATTATTTTCAAAGCACCTTGCACATCTTTTACCGGTGATCTGTTTACCCCAAAATGAAATTGAAAAAAACGACTACTCATATCAATATCCAAACAAACACGAAAACACCCTTTAGACTCCTCAGCAATTTTTTCTAAATAAACAATATGGTCTTCACAATCCACCATACAAGTTATAATGAGGCCTTGCTTTGTTAGCAAACTTATTTCATGTAAAGCCCTTTTATCATAAGCAGGATATCCGAGCAATAAATCATTGAATCCTTGTTCAATTAAAAACAAAGCCTCTCTAGGTGAAAAACACATAATACCTTGAAATCGATCATTTGTAGCTAAAATCTTTTGCATAACCGGAACAGAACGTAGCGATTTACTCGCTATACGAATCTTCTTGTTTCCACTTAATTCCATAACCGATTGAATATTTTTATCTAAAGCTACTTCATCCAAAAATGCACACGGTAATGGAACTTCTTTAAAAATTCCTCGATCCACATTTTTCTCTCCTCTTTTCAATATGTCTTATACATATTGGAAAGAAAGTTGAAATTTCCTCTACAAAATAAAAAAGTTTCTTCCTATTAAGAAGAAACTTTTTTAGGACTATTTCATAGAAATAGTTGCCTCTACTGGATAATGATCAGAGTAATCATTATATCTATATTTTTTAAGCCATGATGTAACAGTCCACTGTGGAGATTTCGGTTGTAATACTTTATTCTCTATAAATGACGGATTCGCATGGTCCTTACTTGCAATAATATAATCTAAATACTCGGCAGGACTATCAGGGAAATTATATTTTGCTATACTGTTTGTCGTCGCATCCCAAGTTGCTGTATGTCCCGTATAAGATGGAATAGAAGCGTGTAATGTTTTAAACATGGATGCGTACTCTGAGTCACTATTGTTCTCTGCATTTATTTTATTCACGTTCATATCACCACCAAATAGGACGTACTCGTCATTTGGTATATTCTTATTTTTAATAAAGTCTTGAATTTCTTTTAACTGATTTGTACGTACAGATGCAGGTGAAGTTTTTCCGCACATACTATCTTCAGCCTGCAAATGCGTCCCGATTACATGAACGAAACGATCATTCTTCTTAATTTTTGTGTATACAAATCCTTTATTCGATAAATTATCTGGCCCGCATCCTTTTGCAAATACATATTGAATCTTTTCAACAATCGGCCATTTACTCACGATTGCAACGCCCCCATCTTCAGGAGTTGAAGATGAATAGCTACCTAACGTTTTATCCCATTCATTTCCGTTACTACGACCTAATACCGCTGTTTGATTTGGATATTCTTTCTTCAAATTCCCTAACAAACGATCTGATGCGCTATTATCAAACACTTCATTTAATATAACAACGTCTTGATTCTTTATATAATCTGCCGCCCCAATTAAATCAGCACGCTCACTTTGTCCCCAGTTCGGATATAAATTTGTTGATAGCATATACACGTTATGCGTCATCACTTTCAAAGTATTATTTTGATTTGTAGACGTTTCTGCTTGAGCTGAAGATCCTCCGTATAAAACTCCTAAACCAATCCCAAAGCTAAGTACACCTTTTAGTAATTTTCCTTTCACGCTTCATACCTCCATGTATTAGTTATAAAAAGGCCAAATACTCTATTGTGAGATTTGACCTTTTTTTTAATACTTAACGATCTCCGTACGTATCAAACCAAAGCTGAATGTATCCGGCAGTAACACGTTGTGCATCCATTAATCGCTTACCTGTCATTGGTGTAACTTCAGCGCGCCATTTATCTGCATATTCTTGTGATACAGCTGCTTTTACGAACCAATCTTTCGTATTATCATTTACAATGCCAGCGTAATCTTGTTTCGCTGCTACTGCCGCTCCGTGAATCCACTCTTCTGGATTTGTACCTTTCCAGTTCCAATATCCATTTCCATCCGTTACTTTATAATTATCTTTTATCGTATCTACAAAGTTTTCATATTTAGAATGGAATCCTTGTGGGTACGAAAGATTTGTAAAGTTTGCCGCATGCATCGGTTGGTTTACATCTCCTAAATAATGAAGAGATAATCCTAAATAGAAGAATGCTTGTTTCATATCTTTATTTTTATATGATTCACCAGCTAATTTAAAATATTTAGCGCCAGTTTCTTTTGCCTGCTTTGCAAATGGAATATATGTTTTTCCATTGTCTGGATCATAGAAATGTGAAGCAAATGTGCTATTATCATAATAAGGATTTTCATAGTCAGCAGCATAAATACCATTTTCTAATTCCGTACGCCATTCATTTAATTGTGCAACTCGATCTTGTTTTACAAGTGTTGTATTGCGAGACATAATATCAATAGCGCGGTTTACAATCCATAAATGAGAGTTTACGCCTTCTTTATGTTTATCTTCAGCAGACCAGCGATGAACTATTTTTATTTTACTTCCCCCATCGTTTTCATGAGCAAATGCAACACTTTGTAACGGCGCTACTAATGTAATAGCTGCTGCTAAAGCAAGTACTTTCTTTTTCATCTGAAATCCTCCATTTTATAATTGAATTATTGTAAACTTTTTGTTAGGATCCTATGATATCGTCCGGTTAACCTATGACTAGAATATCCCACCTTTCATGAAATTTCTATCAATAAATTAAAATATGCAAATGTTCATATCATTATAACTTTATACATAGTGAATATAATGAATGAATGCACTTATATTGTAGTAAAGTATTGTTAAGCTACTACGAATGATTGTCTAAACTAATGTAAAAAAAGAGTAAAGCATCCACATGCTTTACTCTTTTTTTCTATTCGATAATATACTTGGTAGTTGTACATTAACTGCCAACTTATGAATAAATCCAAACACTAATCCAATCCCAATAAATATGTATAAGATTGTAAATATCTTTCCGAAATCAGTTTGCGGACTAAAATTCCCATCACCGACAGTCGTCAACGTGACCACACTAAAATATAAAGCGTCAAGAGGACGTAATCCTTCAACTGTACTATAAAAAATCGTACCAGATGTTAATGTTAAAAATGTTAATACGAATAACACTTGAAATTCTTTATCTTTCCACGCTCGTAAACAAGCTTTTAGCATTCGTTTCAATGTCAACATAAATGAAAGCATTAGACTTCCCCTTCCAAACAAAATACCTGTAGTTAAAGGAAAGTCTATCACCTTTCTGTATAGAAAAAAAGTAGCCCTCTTCTATTTCTAGAAAAGAGCTACTTTTTACTATTCTCTATTATTTAGGTGAAACAAGAATTTTCACTTGTGTTTTATCTTTTACAAGTGCTTCAAATCCTTCTTCAACAACTTGATCCACTGTGATTTTTTTCGTAATTAATTTCTCTGCTTGAATTTGGCCAGAGCTAATTAATTTAATAACAGCTGGGAAGATATGACGGTATCCAAGAATACCGATAACTTCTTTTTCTTTTAGTACAAGGTTGTTTGGCGTAATTGTCGCATCTTTTTCCCACACACTAACAATTACAGTTTGTCCTTCAAAGCTTGTACTTTCAATCGCTTGACGAAGTACTACTTCGACACCTGTTACTTCAAAGCTCACATTTACACCTAAACCATTTGTTAAGTTACGAATTTCTGCTAGTACATCTTGAGTAGCTGGATTTAATACATAATCCGCACCTGCTAATTTTGCTAACTCTTGACGTTCTTTAGAAAGTTCTACTGCAATAACAGGAGTTGCTCCTGCTGCTTTAGCTGCTTGAATGACAAGAAGTCCAATTGGACCACAACCAAATACTGCTACAGCTTCCCCTTCTTTTAATTTACTTTGACGTACTGCATGAACTGCTACCGCTGCTGGTTCTACAAGTGCACCTTGTTCATACGTCATTTCATCAGGAATATGGTGGACCATATCTTCTGGTACTACTGTATATTCAGAGAAACCGCCGCCGTCTCCGCCAAGACCGTGGAAAACAAGTTGTTCACAAACATTGTAATGTCCATGTTTACAAGCTTCACATTTACCACAAGAATAAATTGGTTCTACAACGACGCGATCTCCCACTTTATGAGAAGTAACGCCTTCACCGATTTCAACTACCTCACCACTAAACTCATGACCTAAAATAACCGGTGCTTTTACGTGTGTTAATGGGTGCTCTTCTGTTGGAATAAAAATAGGTCCTGCTAAATATTCATGCAAGTCTGTTCCGCAGATACCACACCATTTCACTTTAACCTTAACTGCTCCTGGTCTTACAGTTGGTTCTGGTACTTCTTCTACTCGTACATCGCGTTGATTATGCCAAAGTAATGCTTTCATTTTATACATCCCTCTCTACGTATATACTTAACCTGGTGAAGTTTACAAATCTATTATAATACTTCTATCCATATATTTCAAAAAAACAATCTCATTCCCACTAAATTTTAACAAATAACGTTCAATATTTTGTCACTTTGTACTTTTTTCCACATCTGTTAATGCTAATTTCATTGCGGTTGAAATTAGCATTATGCCATAATAGCATAGGAGAGGTGAATATCGCTTGAAATATTTTATTTACTTTATTGTTATCGTAGCGTTTCTAGATACATTTTCACAATTACCTATTATGAGTACGTTCGCTCAAAGTCTTGGAGGATCTCCTCTTATTATTGGGCTAGTTGTCGGTATGTACTCATTCGCTAATATGATCGGTAATATTATTGCTGGCGCTGCTGTCGATAAATTTGGTGCAAAAAAAATACTTTATATAAGCATGGGACTTACGAGTTTCATAGTCTTGTTATACACCGTTGTTCAAAGTGGTGAACAACTATTAGTTGTGCGCTTTATGCACGGCTTTAGTGACGGATTTTTAATTCCTGCTGCCTTTACGTTTTTATCAAAACAAACAAATTCAGCAAGACAAGGTAAGGCAATGGCCCTATCTGGTGCTGCTGTTGGAACAGCGGCAATTGTAGGACCGGCTTTCAGTGGAATTATGAAAGCAACTGCTGGTATAGAGTGGGTGTTCATTACCATTTCTATTTTAATGGTCCTTGGTACAATCGTATCTCTATTCTTCTTACCAAATAACGTATCAAGAAAAGATACTTCAAGAACACAAATGATGAACAAAAAGGATATGATTGAACTATTGAAATCAGAACCGTTATTGCAAGCATATATTGGTGCCTTCACGCTAATGTTTTCACAAGGAATTGTCACTTATATGCTACCAGTGAAAGTTGAGGCATTAGCACTTAAAGCATCTACAACAGGCATGATGTTAAGTGTATTCGGCATTACCGCTATCCTCTTCTTCTTGCTGCCAACAAACCGTATTTACGATCGATTTAATCGTTCAAAACTCATGCTAATTGGGATTGCAGTAATGGCATTCGCGTTATCTTTACTTGGATTATTCGCAACAAAAGGTATGCTCTTTATCGTTATGATGATTTATGGCATTGGATTCGCTATCCTTTTCCCATCGATAAATGCATTACTTGTTGAAAATACGACAGATGATAAGCGCGGAAAAGCATTCGGATTGTTTTATGCTTTCTTCTCATTAGGAGTTGTTGCTGGATCCTTTACAGTTGGTGCAATCGGGGCATCCCCTAGCGTCAGCTTCGTTATCGGAACTGCATTCTTATTAACATTCGCTGGAATGATTTATGTAAGAAGCAAAATAAAAAGTAAAGCAAACAGCAAAGTAAAAAAGACAATGATGGGTTAATTCCATCATTGTCTTTTTTTGCCTAATATATTACTTTTGTGTCTAACCAAATAACAATGTAAATAAATTGAACTGTAAAGGCAACACTGCAGTTCTTCTTTTACAAAAAAAGTGTATAAATACCAACGATACTTCGACAATTTCCTCGGAAATATTTCCTTTCCCCACATAATTTGATACACTACATATGGACAGACACTTGTATTACATAAGCTAAAATAATAACTTACTGTACAAATTGAAAAGCACACTCTTCATATGAAGAATGTGCTTTTATGTTATTAACGTTTAATCCAAACAGCGCCTGCCGATTTATCCTCTGCCTGTCCAACAACTTGGAATTTAAGTCCAAGGTTTGGAACTTTTCTTCCTGCATCTGCAATTTGTTTGTTACTATATACTTTTGAATCATCAAATGTTGTAACACCTTGTAATCCAGAATAGTTAAACTGTCCACGTGTTAGTGAATTTGCACTCCATGCTGGTGTTTGATCAAATGAAAATGCAGCATCTGCAATTTGCATACCTGTATTACCGTAAGTTGGTCTTCCGTTTAAATTCCCAACAAATGCCTCTGGATGCGAATCCACAACACCAAGGAATCCTTCACCTGGATGCACCCCAACCCAGTTATCTTTGAAGCTATCATCTGCATACCAAACGACAAGACCTGTATTATACACTGGACCTTTTCCTGCTTTTAATCCATTATCTGATCCCGCATAGTTTCTCCACTCTAAGTAGTAATAATGAGCTTTCTTTTCTGTCCCATCAGAAACAACAAAACCATTTAAATTCATTTTAGCCTGTCCTTCTGTATCATCAGAAAATACAACTTGTCCATCAACAGTTACATTTACATTATCCATCGCGAAACCTTTATATGTTACAGCCGGATCTGTAATATAATCGAATTGCAGTTTCACTTTTTTCCCTTTAAATTGACTTAAATCATATGATTTATCCATCCATTTTCCATCTGTTGTATCTTTATCTTCTTGGACTACTTTTTCTCCAAGTCTATCAATTAACGTTTTAGTTCCATCTTCTGTTACTGCATGCACTTCGACAAAATCGCACTCTGCTTCTAACTCATAATTTGCTTTATAATCGAATTTTGCATTTGTTCCTTTTGTTAAATCAAAGAATGGTGTCTCTAGTGTTGTATGCATATCATCTCCTCTTGTACTATAATATGCATGCTTTCCAAACTCCGGTTTAATCGTTTCAACACTCTTACCCGGTAAGTTAACACGTACAACGCCTGGACGATTGGATTTCGTAACACTTTGATCAATATATGTAGGAATTCCTACTCCACGCTTAATTTTATCGTAATCTACTTCTAAAATTTTTGCCCAGTTGCCGCCCATATTCTTTTGTAAGAAGTCTTTATTTTGTGGTGAGAAACTAGTTGGCTCTGTTCCTGCAATTTTCCCTGTCCAACTACCTCCACTCATTAATGACCACGCTTCGACAGGTGAACCAGTTCCAGTATATTTCGTGTCATATTCATCTGGTAAGCCAAGATCATGTCCAAATTCATGCGCAAATACACCTACTGCTCCATCTTCTGGTTCAATTGTATAATCATGTGCCGCTACTTTTCCACCAAAGTAATCTACCTTTGATTTTGTACCTTCAACCGCTACTGGATCTATTGCTAATTTTGAACGATGTGACCAAATTGCATCATCACCTAATTTACCGCCACCAGCTTCTTGACCAACACCAGCATGGATTACCATTAAATGATCAATTACACCATCAGGTTCATTTTGATTTCCATCACCATTTGTATCATATCTATCGAATTGATCAAATTGAGATAAATCTAACCCTTTCTCAGCAGCTGCATGTAAAGCTTCTTTCACTAAATCACGTGCGCCTTTTGGTCCTTTATTATCGTGACCACTACTACCATCAGCACCGTAGTCAGACGCTTTTCCTGGAACAGTTAGCCATTCCGTTACATATCCATCTGTCGTATAACTTCCACCAGACTGCTCTTCATAATATTGTTTAAACGTTTTTACTTTTGAACCATCAAATAATGTGTACGGTTCATTACCAAATAACATTTTTTGATAATGCTCTCTACTAAAGTCATTCGAATACATATACCCTGGTGTTTGATCAATATTATTATGTTTATAATCACTAAATTCAACGAGTAATACTAATACTTTATCAGTTCGAACAGACCCTTTATATGGCGCTTGCTTTGCTTTAGAAGTTGGGACTTGTCCATTCAATTGCTTTTTATTTGGTTCTGGTTTTTGCTCAGGACTAACATTTTTTTCAGGTTTCTTTACTTTCTCCTTTTCCTCCATTTTCTTCTCTTTTACTTTTTTCACGAAATCAGATGCCTCTTTAGCAGTATCCGCTGGAAGAATTTCTTTATTTGCCTGATCGCCTTGTTTCTTTTCAATATACTTTTCTACAGCTTTTTTCGTCTCTTCTTTAGAAGATGCTGGATTAATTGTTCCTCTTTCTTTCAACGCTTCCGCTAAACGATCTTCTTGAATTAAATTGTAATCAATTGGTGTTGTAGATACATTGTCTTTCTCTTTTACTGTCGTTTCTGCGTATGCTAGCGGAGTACTCATTACAGATGTGCATCCGATAATTGCCGCAATTGCTAAAGATGATAACACTTTAAATGGCGCTTTTCTTCTCATTCTATTTCTCTCCTTTTATAAAACTTAAAATTCAGATAAATTAGTGTATTTAAATCGAAATCCCCACTTTCTGCCCTCCCTATATAAAAAGGCATAATTCTATAAACGTTAAGCTTTCTGTTATAGAATCATGCCCCTCCAGTTTTCTGGTCAGAACCTCTACCTTTTTATGTCGAAATATGAAAAATAAAAAGTGATTTGTATATATTAAATAGCTTATATAACAAATTTAAAAGACAATATGCAAAATTGCATGAAAATTCTTTTAAATAAATAAGAACCCTAGTCAATTAAACTAGGATTCTCGATTTTCTATTATTTCTCTTGTGTTTTTTCCCAATCAGCTAAGAATTTCTCAATTCCTTGATCTGTTAATGGGTGCTTCACTAATGAAGCAATTACGTTTGCTGGGATTGTTGCAATATGTGAACCGTTTAATGCTGCCTCTGTTACGTGAACACTGTGACGTACAGATGCTGCAATAATTTCTGTTTCAATGCCGTGAATTGCAAAGATTTCTGCGATTTGGCGGATTAGGTCCATACCGTTATGACCGATATCGTCTAAGCGACCTAAGAATGGTGAAACGTATGTTGCACCAGCACGAGCTGCAAGTAATGCTTGAACTGCTGAGAATACTAATGTAACGTTTGTACGAATTCCTAAATCAGAGAATGCTTTTACTGCTGTTAAACCTTCCGTTGTCATTGGTACTTTTACAACAACGTTTGGAGCAATTTTCGCTAACTCTTTTCCTTCTTCGATCATTTTATCAGCTTCTAAGCTAATTACTTCTGCACTTACAGGTCCTTCTACAACGTTGCAAATTTCACGAATACGCTCGTGGAAATCTACGCCTTCTTTTGCTACAAGTGATGGATTTGTCGTTACTCCAGCTAATACGCCTAATGCATTTGCCTCTTTAATTTCGTTAATGTTTGCTGTATCAATAAAGAATTTCATTTGTTATTCTTCCTTCCTGATTTTCATTTTATATTTATTTGTTTTTCTTAATAAGCTCTAATTCAATCGGAATAGATTTGTCCACTTTTTTACCTTGTGTTATCTCTTTTGCTGTTTGCATCGCCTTCTCCCCGATTAATTCCGGTTTTTGAGCAACTGTTGCAGCCATACGCCCATCGTTAACCGCTTTTACAGCATCTTCTGTTGCATCAAAACCAACAACGACTACATCTGTTTTTCCAGCAGACTTCAATGCTTCAAGTGCCCCTAATGCCATTTCATCGTTATGCGCAAACACGGCTTTAATATCACCATTTGCTTGCAAAATGTTTTCCATAACAGATAATCCTTTTGCTCTATCAAAATCAGCTGCTTGTTTTGCAACTACTTTTAAAGACTTATCCGCTACGTTGTGGAATCCTTTCCCGCGCTCGCGAGCAGCAGAAGAGCCAGGGATTCCTTCTAATTCAGCAACGTTTGCTCCCCCGCCAACTAATTCACGAATGTAATCACTAGCCATTTGACCACCTTCAATATTATTAGAGGCAATGTGAGAAACAACTTTACCTGAATTTGCAACGCGGTCTACAGTAATAACAGGGACATTCGCTGCATTTGCCGCACTTACTGCTGAAGCAACAGCATCTGAATCGGTTGGATTAATAACAACTACATCGACACCTTTTTGAATTAAATCTTCAACATCATTTGTTTGCTTTGCTGCATCATTTTGTGCATCAACAGCAATCAATTCAATGCCGCTTGCTTTCGCTTGCTTTTCTGCTCCTTTTTTCAAAGTCACAAAAAATGGATTGTTTAAAGTTGAAACAGAGAATCCAACTTTAATAGTTTTATTTCGACCTTTATCGCTAGAATCCTTTGCCCATTCTGGTGGTTCCATTGAACAACCAGCAGTAATGACCATAATACATGCAACGAGTATAAGTAACCATTTCTTCATGAACTATCCCTCCATTACGCTTCTTTTCGGCGATCAATTAATACAGCTAGTAAGATTACAAGTCCTTTTACAACTTGTTGGAAGAAAGAAGATACACCTAATAAATTTAAACCGTTATTTAGTACACCGATAATAAGTACACCGATGAATGTACCAACAATCCATCCTCTTCCCCCAGAAAGACTTGTTCCACCTAATACAACTGCTGCAATTGCATCTAATTCGTAAGAAGTACCTGCAGTTGGCTGTGCAGAATCTAGTCGTGATGTTAAGACTATACCTGCAAGCGCTGCCAAAATTCCGGAAAGACCGTAAATCATTACTTTAATTCTCGTAACATTAATACCTGATAATGCTGCTGCTTCTTCATTTCCACCAATTGCAAATGTACGGCGACCAAATGTCGTTTTCTTCAAAATGAAGTACAGTACTGCGAAAGCGATCATCATTGTAACAGCTGGTACCGGAATACCAAGAAAATAACCGCGGCCAAACATTTGGAACATTAAATGATCACCCAGACCAGTGATCGGACGTCCGTCCATATAAACAAGCGTCAACCCACGAAAAATAGTCATTGTTGCTAAAGTTGCAATAAATGGAGCTACTTTTCCCTTCGCTATGATGATACCGTTTACAATTCCCATTACAAGACCAGCTAATAATCCAACTGCCATCGCAAGGAACGGGTCCATGCCACTTGCCATCATTCCAGCAACAAGTGCACTTGATAATGCTAAAATAGAACCTACCGATAAGTCAATACCCCCTGTTAAAATTACAAAGGTCATTCCGAATGCAATAAGCGCATTAATCGATACTTGACGCAGTATATTAAATAAATTTGGAATCTCAATAAATGCCGGATTTAAAGCTGTAATTACGACGATAATTAATACTAAACCGATTAAAGAACCGAGTTGTTGTAATACATTCCCCTTCTTAGCCATCCTTACTCTCCCCCTGTAGCTAGTGCCATAATAGACTCTTGTGATGCCTCATCTTTCTCTAAAATGCCGCCGACCTTTCCTTCATGAATAACAAGAACACGATCACTCATTCCTAAAACTTCTGGAAGCTCAGATGATACCATAATAACGGCATCGCCTTGCTCAGTAAGCTTATTCATAATAGAGTAAATTTCTTTTTTCGCTCCAACATCTACACCTCTTGTTGGCTCATCTAAAATGAGTAACTGCGGGTGGATACCTAGCCATTTTGCAATAACAACCTTTTGCTGATTTCCACCAGAAAGAGATTTCACCGCTTGCTCTCCACTAGCTGCTTTCACATTAAGAAGTTTCATCATATCCGCTGTAAACTGTTGTTCTAGTTCGTTACTTAAGACACTTCCCTTTGAAAGACTTTCTAAATTCGGTAAAGCTAAATTTTCTCGAATTGAGAAATCTAAAACTAACCCTTCAGATTTTCTATCCTCTGTAATAAAAGCTATTCTTTGTCTAATCGCATCTATCGGACTATCAATCTTTACTTCTTGTCCATTTATAAAAATTTGGCCAGAATCTAAAGGTTCGTATCCAAATATCGCTTTCATAATATCTGTACGGCCAGCTCCCATCAAGCCAGCAACACCAAGGATTTCACCTTTTCTTACTTGAAACGAAACATTTTCAAACTTCCCTTTTTTCGTTCCGTTACGCATCTCAAAAATGACATCGCCAATTTGACTATTTCGCTCTGGGTAACGTTCACCAATGCTGCGCCCCACCATCATACTCACTACTTCATCAAATGATGTTTCCGGAATGAGTCTCTTTCCTACGTATTCCCCATCACGTAAAATCGTAATGGCATCACATATTGAAAAAATTTCTTCCATTCGGTGTGAGATATAAACGAACGAAACGCCTTCTTTACGTAATTTATTAATGACAGTAAACAACGTTTCAATTTCACGATCTGTTAATGCAGCTGTAGGTTCATCCATAATAATAACGCTCGCGTTTGTCATTAACGCTTTCGCAATTTCGATAATTTGCTGTTGTCCAACCGATAACTCTCCTGCCAACATAGCGCCTTTTACATGTAACCCTAACTCCGCTAGTTGCTGCTGCGCAATCGCGTTCATTTGACGCGTACGCAAAATACCTGTCTTCCCATACATTAACTCTTTACCGAGAAACATATTTTCAGCTACTGTTAAATTCGATAATATGTTCAATTCTTGATGTATAAATGCAATACCGTACTCTTCTGCTTCTTTCGCATTTTTAAAAGTTCGTTCTTGTCCATCAATCGTGATTGTTCCACCATCTTTTTTGTATACACCTGTTAAAATTTTCATGAGCGTTGATTTGCCCGCTCCATTTTCCCCCATCAATGCATGGACTTCCCCTGTTTCAATCATAAACTGTGCATTCTTCAAAACAGGATTGCCATTGAACGCCTTTGAAATATTTTTCATTTCAATACGCATTCCCATCACTTCCTTTTATTAAAAAATCACGCCTGCATGTAAAATTACATTGGCATAAGGAGTAGCCTCTCCTGTACGAATAATTGCTTTCGATTTCTTCGTGTGCTCTTTAAATTGTTCATGCGATACATATTCAAATGCTGGCTCTATTAATTTCAGCTCGATTTCTTTATTTACTTCCGCATTATTATTAATGACTTCTTCTGCTAACGTTACTTTTTCAATTGCCATATCATTAGCTACCACTTGCAATACGTCTAAAAAGCTAGGTTTTCCAATCTCAACAGCTAAATCAATTCGTTTTACTCCGTCAGGAATTGGTAACCCGCAGTCTGCGATTACAATCGTATCTGTATGTCCAAGTGAAGCAAGGACTGATGCAATCTCACTGTTTAATACACCGTGCTTTTTCATCCGACAATCACCTGCACTTCACGTACTCTATCTCTCGTTGGCATACCGCCCTGTGCTCCAAGTCTCGTTACAGAAAGACCACCAGCAATATTCGCAAAACGAATTGCTTTTTGAAGTGTTTCTCCTTCAGAAAGCGCGACTGCTAATGCACCATTGAATGTATCACCAGCTCCAGTCGTATCTACTACATCAACAGCGATGCTAGGAACATGTACAATCTCCGTACCATTATGGAAACGAACACCTTTAGAACCTTCTGTCATCAATAGTTTATTTGGATATTTAGCCAGTAAATCTTCAATTGGTGACGTGAAATCATCTAATACGATGCGACACTCATGTTCATTTGGTGTAATATAAGTTGCCTTTTCTAAAATATCTTCTGATAACACTTGTGCTGGCGCTGGATTTAACATAACTGGAATATTATGCTCCTCACAAATAGCCAATACATATTTTACTGTTTCAAGTGGAATCTCTAGTTGAAGAACAACCATATCTGCTTTTATAAGAAGATCTTTTGAACGATCTACAACCGACTCATTTACAAGAGCATTTGCCCCTTGCACGACAACAATACTGTTATCCTCTTCTGCTAAAACGATATGAGCAATTCCTGTCGCCGTATCTGTAACCGGTACCACATAGTCGATAAAAACGCGTTCGTTCTCTAAATTGTTCCTAACTACAGTTCCATAATTATCGTTTCCAACCGCTCCAACCATCGCTACATTTGCGCCTAATCTAGCTGCAGCAACTGCTTGGTTGGCTCCTTTCCCTCCTGGGATTGTATGAAATGCTTCACCAATTACTGTTTCTCCTGCTTTCGGACGTTTTTTTGAAACAGCCACTAAGTCCATTGAAATACTACCTACCACTGCAATATTTGGCATCTGTTTCATCTCCTTACTTCGTTGTATTTCGTTCTATAATTTCAATCGGTAAACGATAGTGTTTCTCTTCTAATACGTTTCCTTCCATCTGCTCTAACAACAGCTCTGTTGCAATTTTCCCCATTTCATAAATTGGCTGTGCAACAGTTGTAATAGATGGATACATCATTTCTGTTAAAGAAATTCCATCGAATCCGATAATTTGTAAATCATCTGGAATAGAAATCCCCTTTTGGAGTGCAGCCTTTACAATACCTATTGCAATTAAATCATTTCCAGCAACAATTCCATCAATATGTGGGTATTCTTCTAATAATTCCACTGTTACACGCTCACTATTAGCTGGATCAAATGTACTCTCTGCAATCATATAAGAAAGATTATTTTGCGTAATAACGTCTACAAAACCTTCAAAACGTTCATTAGCAGTGCTTACATCACGCGGTCCGCGAATATGCGCAATATGTTTACAGCCTTTATCTATTAATAGCTTTGTCGCTGCCTGACTCCCTGCATAGTTATCTGCATATACAGTAGGGATACGCTCATTAAACATACGGTCAATTGCAACAACTGGAACAGACAACTTCATGTAATTAACACTATTTTGTGGATTCGTTGCTACAATAAATCCATCCACATTATTTTGCCTAAGTACATCAATATATTGCTTTTCTTTCTCTAAACTCTCATCAGAGTTACAAAGGACAACTGTGTATCCTTGTTTATGCGCTACATCTTCTACGGCACGTGCAACTTCTGGAAAGAATGGATTCACGATATTTGGAACAACTAAGCCAATTAAACGTGATTTTTTATTATACAATGAACGCGCTACTGTACTAGGTTTATAATCTAGCATCTCAATCGCTCGTTCTACTTTCTTTAATGTATCTTCATGAACATATCCATTTTTATTTAACACTCTGGAAACGGTCGCCACAGATACTCCCGCTAATTTCGCAACGTCTTTAATCGTACTCATTCTCTTTCCTCTCCATCTCATGTAACCGTTTACAGAAAACAATATAACGTATTTCTAGAAATACGTCAATCATTTCTCATGAAAAAGCTTTTAAGGTTATACTCAAAAAAAGCACCGCCATAAGGCGATGCTTTTTCATTACGAATAGGATACAGTTTGTTCTTTTTCCTCTGTAGCTGGCTCTTCAGCATCTTTTTTACGATCTGACAGTTTAATCTTCTGTAAGAAAATCGTAAAGATAGCGCCTACTACGATAAATACTAATCCTGTTAAGAATACAGTATGAAGTGAGTCTACTAAAGAGTTTTTCAAGATTGGTACAATGCTGTTAGCGAATGCTTCTGGCATTTGTTTTAATGCCTCTGGACTAAATAGCATCGAATATAAACCTTGTGGATCTGTGTGAATCATATCTTTAAATTTCGTTACCATTTGGCCCGCTTCTTTCGGGAACGTATCTAATACAGGTACTAATTTATTTGTTAATGTTGTACCTGAAGTGTTATTCATGATTGACCCTAAAATTGTAATACCAAATGTTCCACCGATTTGACGGAAGAACTGACTTGATGATGTTACGACTCCAAGATCTTTTTTCGGGAAACTTTCTTGTAACGCTAATGTTAATGTCGGCATAACAAGACCCATTCCTAAACCGATAATACTCATATAGAAAGTAGCAGTAAGTTTAGTCGTGTGCATATCCATCGTTGTTAATAACCAGAAACCACCAGCCATAATAAGCATCCCTGTAATAATTTGTGGTTTCACACCAACTTTTAATACAAGTTGACCACCGATAATACTCATCACTATCATTGTAATCATCATCGGTGTCATAATTGTTCCTGATTCAGCAGCACTTACTCCTACAATTCCTTGCATGAAGAATGGTACGAACATAATCGCACCGAACATTCCGATACTCATAAAGAAACCAATCGCATTCAGTATTGTAAACGTGCGATTTTTAAAGAAATGCATCGGTAAAATCGGTTCTTCTGCTTTCGTTTCAACGATAACAAAGCTAATAATACCAATTAGAGCTAATGCAAATAAACCGATAATTTGCCAAGAATCCCATGGATAATCTTTTCCGCCAAACGTTAATGCAAGTAATAAACTTACAACACCGAGAATCATCGTAAAGATTCCAGCAATATCAATCTTGATCGGTCCTGTTTGTTTATGTGACTTTAATCCCATTGCAATAAAGATTGTTGCTAAAATACCAACTGGTAAGTTAATGTAGAATACCCATCTCCAGTTCACTGCGTCTACAATCCAACCACCCACTTGTGGTCCAATTACAGAAGCAAGACCGTATAACGCACCAAAAATACCTTGCCATTTCGCACGTTCTTTTCCCGTAAACATATCTCCGATAATAATCATAGCCATTGGCATCATAATACCGCCACCAAGACCTTGAATACCACGGAAAATAATTAATTCTGTCATACCATTTGCCATACCACATAACGCCGAACCAACCATAAAGATAACTAGTCCTGTAATATATACGTTACGACGGCCAAGTAAATCCGCTAATTTACCTGCAATTGGTACAACTGTCGTTGATGTTAACATATAAGCTGTTGTTAACCACGTCATTAAACTTAATCCGCCTAGTTCACCGACGATACGCGGCATTGCTGTACCAACAATCGTTCCATCTAATGCAGCAAATAGCATTGCGATTATTAAACCAATTAACAGCAACTTTCTATTTATGTTTTCTTGTTGCTCCATGTAATCTCCTCAATTCCTCTTAGTTATTCTCTTTTTTCTCTTGTGTCCCGCAAATAATTGTTTCTAACTTCTCAAAGAGGCGTAACAAATCTTCTCTTTCTTGTAATTCTAAATGTGAGAAATATTTTGCAATATGCTCATTACGAGCGGTCATTGCCTCTTCTACTCTAGCTTTCCCCTTTTTTGTTAACTCAATGATGACAACACGACGGTCATCTTTGTCGTGATAGCGTTCTACAAGCTCTTGGTCAATTAGGCGATCAATCATCACTGTAATTGCACTAGGCTTTACATACATCTTTTTTGCTAATTTTGTCGCTCTTGAAGCACCGTAATGATCTAAAATCTTTAAAATATAAAACTGCGGTGGTGTAAGTCCTGTTGCTTGCATTTGTTCTAATAACTCCGTCTGCATTTTCTTTCCAATCGAAAAGGCAAGAGCTTGAATTTTATCGATATGCGTCATATCATTTGGCATGTTATCCACCTCTTATTTAAGCAATAAAATATTTAACGTATTTAAATATTAATCCCACAAACAAAATCCGTCAACACTTTTTATTTATAAAAACGTTTACATTTCTGTCACAAAGTTGTATAATTTTCGACGAAGTTAATATTGACAGTCACGGAGAATCGGAGTATACGGCTATGAATCATAAAAAAGGAAACTTTTTTATATTTCATGGCCTTTTTATATTCTCTCTGACTTACAACATTTCGAATTCATTAGGGGAGGATTTTCATTTTATGTTTTTCACACAATTATTTAAGCCTGCGCCCCACGCGGAACGCTTACCAGCTGATCGCGTTGATAGCGAATACCGTAAATTACGTTTACAAGTATTCTTAGGTATCTTCATCGGCTACGCAGGTTACTACTTTGTTCGAAAAAACTTTTCACTAGCGATGCCATACTTAATCGAACAAGGCTTTAGTAAAGGGGAACTTGGGGTTATCCTTTCAGCAGTATCTATCGCTTACGGATTAAGTAAATTTCTTATGGGTATCGTATCCGACCGTTGTAATCCTCGCTACTTTTTAGCAGCTGGGCTATTTTTATCAGGTATCATTAATATTATTTTCGGCTCATTTTCTTTCATTACAACGAGCATTATACTTATGTTTGTCCTTCAGTTTTTAAATGGATGGGTACAAGGTATGGGATGGCCTCCTTGTGGTCGTACGATGGTTCACTGGTTCTCTATTAGTGAACGTGGTACAAAAATGTCTATTTGGAACGTTGCTCATAATGTCGGTGGCGCGCTTATGCCTTCTCTTGTGACATTAGGCTTATACTTCTTCGCAAATGACTGGAAGAGTATTTTTTACTTCCCAGGTATTCTTTCAATTTTAGTTGGTATTTATGTATTAATTACGATGAGAGATACACCTCAATCTTGTGGATTACCTTCTATCGAAGAACATACTGGAGAATATCCATCAGATGAAAAAGTAAAAGATCGAGAACGCGAACTTTCAGTAAAAGAAATTTTATTTAAATACGTACTAAACAATAAATTTTTATGGTACATCGCTATCGCGAACGTTTTCGTTTATTTCGTACGTTACGGCGTTGTAGACTGGGCTCCTACCTATTTAGTAGAGGAAAAAAGTTTCACTCATAGTAGCTCCCGTACAGCTTACGCTCTATATGAATGGGCTGGTATTCCAGGTACACTTCTTTGCGGATGGATGAGTGATAAACTATTTAAAGGGCGCCGCGCACCTGCTGGTATTTTATTTATGGTTGGTGTATTTATCGCCGTTCTTGTTTACTGGCTAAACCCTCCTGGTAATCCAATGGTTGATAGTATCGCACTTGTCGCGATTGGATTTTTAATTTACGGACCTGTTATGTTAATCGGCCTACACGCACTAGACTTAGCACCAAAAAAAGCTGCTGGAACTGCCGCTGGTTTAACTGGGTTCTTCGGTTACCTAGGTGGAGCTACTTTTGCTAGCGCAGCTATGGGCTTTATCGTAGATGCATTCGGATGGGATGGCGGATTCATCTTATTACTTGTATCTTGTGTACTTGCAATGTTCTTCCTTGCTCTTACTTTAAAGACAGGATCTGCAAAACCAAAACAAGCTTAAGTACTAATATTATTCTTATCAAAAAAAGAGAGGCTGTTCTTTCCAGAACACCTCTCTTTTTTCTACATATAAATCTTTTTTCTTACAAAAGATTTATTCTCCTCTTTTTATATGTTAGCGTTTTCAACTAACTTCAATCCCTTATATAACAGCATTCAATCTCTGTATAAAAAGATTTTTGAATATTTTCTCAACTTATGCTTGTCAAACATTGTCAATTTATATTAAAATAACAACAACATACAAAATATTTAGTCTTTTCAGAAAAGATGGAGGGATAGCCATGAAGAATCCACTTCTTCGCATTGAAAACTTACAGACTTCCTTTCGCATACAAGATCACTATCATGCCGCAGTTGATGATGTTTCGTTAACTGTCCATGAAAATGAAATTGTCGCGATAGTTGGTGAATCAGGTTGCGGAAAAAGTGCACTTGCCCTTTCTATTATGCGACTGCATAATGAAGCAAATACAAAATTACAAGGGCAGCTTAACTATAAAGATAAGGATCTACTAACTATGTCAGCCGCAGAGATGAATAAAGTACGCGGATCAAACATCGGTATGATTTTCCAAGAACCTCTTACAGCACTCGATCCTCTTATGACAGTTGGAAAACAAATCGAAGAAAACTTAGACTACCACACAAGCCTTTCAAAAGTTGAAAAAAAAGAACGCACCTTAGAACTACTTCATCAAGTTGGTATTCCAAAACCAGAACTTACATATAAACAATACCCACACGAATTATCTGGCGGAATGAGACAAAGAATTGTTATCGCAATTGCAATTGCTTGTAACCCAGCACTCATTATTGCGGATGAGCCAACAACGGCTCTTGACGTAACCATCCAAGCACAAATTTTAGACTTACTAAAATCTATTCAAGAACAAACGAAAATGGGCATCATTTTAATTACTCATGATTTAAGTGTTGTCGCAGAAACAGCAGATCGTATCGTCGTTATGTACGCTGGACAAGTTGTAGAGACAGGAAAAGTTGAAGAGATTTTTAACAACCCTCTTCACCCATATACTCGTTCTCTATTAAACTCCATTCCATCTGCGTATGGTGAAAAAGAAAAATTGCATGTAATTCAAGGGGTCGTTCCTTCGTTAGCGAAGCTTCCTCGCACAGGTTGTCGCTTCCAAGCTCGAATTCCATGGATTAGACCTGATCAACACGAGGAAAATCCAATTTTACATGAAGTAAAACCAGACCATTGGGTACGTTGTACTTGCTACAAGCATTTCAACTTCCAAGATAAGAAAGGAGATGACGTAGCTCATGGCACTGCTTAAAGTAGAAGATTTAAAAGTACATTTTCCAATTAAAGGTGGTTTCTTCGGCCGCACATTAGATTACGTGCGTGCTGTCGATGGTGTAAGTTTTGAATTACAACCGGGTGAAACATACGGGATCGTTGGTGAATCTGGAAGTGGCAAATCAACAACGGGTAAAGCAATTATGCATTTAACGAAAGCAACAGAGGGTAGCATTCATTTTAATAATAGAGATTTAACAAAATTAAGTCGCTCCGAGCTACGTGAACAACGAAAAGATATTCAAATGATTTTCCAAGATCCTTATTCATCATTAAATCCGAAGAAACGTGTTCTCGACATTATTGCTGAGCCTCTTCGAAATTTTGAGAAGCTCTCACCTGATGAAGAACGTAGAGCGGTTCAAGAATATCTTGATAAAGTTGGTCTAAATCCAGAGTCAATTTATAAATATCCACATGAATTTTCCGGCGGGCAAAGGCAGCGGATTGGTATTGCACGTGCTCTTACATTAAAACCGAAGCTTATTATTGCTGATGAGCCAGTATCTGCGCTTGACGTCTCTGTACAAGCACAAGTATTAAACTTCTTGCAAGATTTACAAGCTGAGCTCGGACTAACATACTTATTCATTAGTCATGATTTAGGTGTAATTCGTCATATGTGTGATCGTATCGGTGTTATGTATCGCGGACGCATTGTCGAAGAAGCAACTAGTGCAGAAATTTATAGTAATCCGCAACATATTTATACGAAGCGCCTAATATCAGCAATTCCTGATATTCGTCCTGAAAACAGAGAGAGACAGCGTAAGCTCCGTCAACAAGTAAGCTCTGAATACGAGAAATCATACGAAAATTATTTCAATGAAAACGGTCGTGCTTATGACTTAAAAGCAATCTCGCCAACGCACCGGGTGGCATTACCATAAGGGAGTGATAAAACATGTGGAAGTTTATATTACGGAGATTTTTAGTGATGATCCCGCAATTATTCGTGTTAAGTGTACTTGTCTTTCTATTAGCTAAGGCAATGCCAGGCGATGCCTTAACCGGCAGAGCAATGAATCCAAAAGCGGATCCAAAAGTGATTGAAGAACAACGTGAAAAGCTTGGATTAAATGACCCAGTTGCAACACAATATGTTCGCTGGATTAAAAATGCAGCCCAAGGTGACTTCGGTATTTCCTATGCACATAAAATGAAAGTAACCGATTTAATTGGAGAACGACTTGGAAATACAGTATCTTTAGCACTTGTTATTCTTATCCTTACCTATTTAATTGCCATACCACTAGGAGTTATAAGTGGGCGGTGGAATGATACATGGGCTGATCGACTCATTACCATTTACAACTATCTAGGTTTTGCTACACCACTATTTATATTTGCATTAATTATGCTCTTCCTATTCGGATTTAAGTTTGCAATATTCCCAACCGGCGGTAGCGTTGATCCTCAAGTTGCAACAGGTACATTTGCTTACTATTTAAGCAAATTGAATCACATGCTATTACCAGCTTTATCTGGTGCATTAATTGCGACAGTTGGTACGGTTCAATATTTACGAAGCGAAATTATTGATACGAAACATAAAGATTTTGTGCGTACAGTAAGAGCAAAGGGTGTTCCAGAATCAAAAATCTATTCTAGACATATTTTACGAAATTCATTCTTACCAATTGCAGCCTTCTTAGGCTATGAAATTACAGGATTAGTTGGCGGTGCCATCTTTTTAGAAAGTATTTTTAGCTATCCAGGAATTGGACAACTATTTATACAATCTATCTCTCAGCGTGATTTTAGTGTAATAACTGCACTCGTTATGTTTACTGGATTTGCAACGTTACTTGGAACTCTCCTTTCAGATATTATTCTAAGCATCGTCGATCCACGTATTCGTATTGATTAAAGAAAGGAGATGACGTTATGTTAGCAAACCCTGAAAAACAAACTGAAGTTATTCATTACGAAAAAAGCCCTTCTGGTTTCTCTATTATGTGGCGAGAACTTCGTAAAGATAAATTAGCAATGTTTTCACTTATTTTCCTAGCAATCTTATTACTAGCAGTCTACGCAACATCTTTTATTATGAAACAAGAAGATATTGTACGAGTTGATTTATTCGCTATTTATGCTCCTCCCTCTGCTGAACATTGGTTAGGAACAGATTACGGAGGACGCGACATTTTCGGCCAACTTATTATTGGTACACGTAACTCCTTTACAATTGGATTAGCAATTACTATTCTTTCTTGTGTAATTGGCCTTTCAATTGGATTAATTGCCGGTTATTTTGGAGGAGCAATTGATAATATCATTATGCGCATTATCGACTTTGTTATGGTTTTACCATTTTTAATGCTTGTAATTGTATTTATTACACTTGTTCCTACATTCAATATCTTCACTTTCATTTTAATTATGAGCGTGTTCTTATGGACAGGAAAGGCAAGATTAATTCGCTCAAAAGTATTAACTGAAAAAGAACTCGATTATGTCTCTGCATCAAAAACTTTAGGAACACCAAACTGGAAGATCATTCTTTTCCAAGTACTACCTAACTTAAGTTCCATTATCATTGTTAGCGTTACATTAAACCTTGCTGGAAACATCGGTATTGAATCTGGTCTAACCTTCTTAGGATTTGGTCTACCAGAAAGTACACCAAGCCTTGGTACACTTGTTAGTTATGCTAGAAATCCAGATGTATTACAAGAGAAGTGGTGGATTTGGTTACCCGCATCAATCATGATTTTAACATTGATGCTGTGTATAAATTTTATTGGTCAAGCGCTACGCCGTTCGGCCGACGCAAGACAAAGAAAAGGATAAGGGGTGGAAGAAATGACAAATAAGCCAAAGTTTTTCAAAGTATTAAGTACACTTGCAGTTTCAACATTACTACTTTCAGCATGTGGGGGCAGTGGTGGTAGTGAAAAAACGAGCAGCACAAAAAAAGTAGATACAAATAAATTTAGTGCATCTGTTAAAAATGATAAAAAGGAAATTAAAGATGGTTCATTAACATATGGTCTTGTTTCTAACACACCATTTGAAGGACTTTTGAACTTCGCTGTATATGAAGGAGATCCCGATAACCAAGTCATTACAATTTTCGATGAATCTTTATTATCAAATGACGAAAACTGGGAATACACGAATGATGGCGCTGCTACATATGAAATTTCTAAAGATAAAAAGACAATTACACTAAAAATTAAAGATAATGTAAAATGGCATGATGGAAATCCTGTTACTGCTGAGGATTTAGAATACTCTTATCTAGTGATTGGTAACAAACAATATGCTGGTTCGCGCTATGACACTCAAATGCAAATGATTGAAGGTATGGAAGATTACCATAATGGAAAAGCCGAAAAAATTTCAGGTATAAAGGTAACTGATCCAAAAACAATTTCGATTACGTTTAAAACACCAAACCCTTCAGTGAAAACTGGACTTTGGACATACCCTCTTCATAAGAAATATTTAGGAGATGTACCAATCGATAAATTAGCAGAATCTGATAAAATTCGTAAAAATCCAATTGGTTTCGGACCTTTTAAAGTGAAGAAAATCACTCCTGGAGAATCCGTTGAATTTGAACGTTTTGATGACTATTATGGCGGAAAACCAAAACTAAAAAGTATGGTTTTAAAAGTTGTTAACCCTTCCGTTGTTAACGCGTCCTTAAAAAATGGTGATATTGACATTGCTGAAGTAAGTGCAGATCAATATCCAAATGTAAGTACATTAAAAAATGCACAATTAGTCGGTAAAACTGATTTATACTATAGCTATATCGGTTTTAAATTAGGCCATATGGATAAAGAAAAAGAAGAAGTAGTAATGGATAAGGAGAAATTTAAAGATGTTCGTGTACGTCAAGCAATGGCGTATGCTATCGATCGAAAAGAAATTGGTGAAAAATTATATCACGGCCTACGTTATCCGGCTAACTCACCAATCCCACCATCTCTACCAAAATATCATAACAATAAAGCTGGTGCCTATGATAAAGATATAGAGAAAGCTAAAAAATTATTAGATGAAGCTGGCTATAAAGATACGAACGGAGATGGATTCCGTGAAGATCCTAATGGTAAAGAATTTAAAGCTAATTTCTTATCAATGAGTGGTAGCGATGTAAGTGAACCACTTGCAAAATTCTTTATTCAATCTTGGAAAGACATCGGCCTAAAAGTAGAGCTTCTTGATGGTCGCTTACATGAATTTAACTCATTCTACGATATGATTAAAAAAGATGATCCAAAAGTTGATCTTTTCGCGGCAGCTTGGGGAACTGGATCTGACCCAGATCCTTCTGGTATTTGGGCTAAAGATGCAGCGTTCAATTACCCACGTTGGGCTACTGAAAAAAACACAGAATTATTAAAACAAGGTATTTCTCCAGAAGCTGCTGATGAAAAGTACCGTAAAGATGTATACGATAAATGGCAAAAATTAGTTCATGATGAAGTACCATTAATTCCACTTCATTATAAATTTGATTTAAAAGGTGTAAATAATCGCGTAAAAGATTATAAATATACACCAGAAGATCAATACAAATGGGGTAAAGTTAGCGTAACAAGCGATAAAGCAGAAACAGAGAAATAAGAAAATAGCTCCTAGCACTGAGGTACATGCTAGGAGCTATTTTTTATTTATAACCCTTATCTCGCTATTAATAACAACCAATTCCTTTCCTACTGTAAGATTAAAAGATTTGATGAATCATCTTTATTACAACAGCTAACGTAACAGATGCAGCAAATCCTCCTAAACAAATTAAGCTTACCCCTTGACTGTATGATAAATTTTGAAATGATTTCATTGCTTCCATCCTCCCTATCTCCCCTTTGATACTCTTATTTTACCAATGGGAAAATTTTCATAACATCGATTTTACTAACAACTAACTTACAAATTTGTAAGTTAATAATTTCCCTTTAAACTTATATATTTAGTATGTCCAAGCTCTCTCCCTTTATACGTCAAAAAAGACCTCGAATTACATCAAGGTCTTGCTTACACTACAAAATATCTCATTCAATTTACTTTATAATCATCACCGGGCATTTTACACGCTTTGCTATTTTATGACTGACACTACCAAGTACCATCTCTTGCAATGTATTTAACCCTCTACTGCCAGCGATAACGAGATCTATATCCCCTGTATTTACATATTGAACAATCGTATCTCCTGGATCGCCATGTAATATCGTAATTGTATAAGAAATGTTCTCTTTCTTTAATAAACCTTCAATCTCTTTTAATTTATCTTTTCGACTAGCCGATATTGTTTCTAAATCTGTTTGGCCTTGTATAATATCTGATTTTGCCGTTCTATTATCTACTACGTACACAACTTCAACATTTGTTTCTTCGCTACATTTCGCAATATATGTTGCATGTTCCGCTGCTCGAAGTGCATGTTCAGAACCATCACATGCTAATATAATTTGTTTGTACATATGCTGAATCCCCTTTTCGTTATCCTACTCGTATTATATATTAAAGCCCCCTAAAAAGGAGGCTTCTAACTTGCAATTCTTTTATTATAAGTAGCTAAATTTGAAATAATTTTCGAGCTTCGTTCATTTAATCCCGTTATACTTACTTTCACGTCACTTTGTTCATACTTCATAATCACTTTATCAATTGCGGCTACTGCTGAATCATCCCATATATGCGCATAAGTAAAGTTCAACTCAATTTCTTTTACATCTTCATTGAATGAAAAATTATTTATAAAGTCTGCTGTAGATGCGAAGAAAAGTTGACCATGAATTTCGTATATTTTCTTATTTTCAATATATAAATGTTTCACGTGAATCTTTGCCATATTGAATGCAAATAAAACCGCACTAATTACTGTTCCGATAATTACACCTAATGCTAAATTATGTGTAATTAGGACAATCACAACTGTTACGATCATAACCAATGCATTCCCTTTTGGTACTTTATGAATCGTTGTCACAGAGTTCCAATCAAATGTTCCAATTGAAACCATAATCATAACTGCAACTAAAGCTGCCATTGGAATATGAACGACATAGTCACCTAAAACGAACAGTAATACGATTAGAAATCCACCCGCTACAAATGTTGATAAACGACCTCGTCCACCTGATTTAATATTAATAACAGATTGTCCAATCATTGCACATCCTGCCATTCCTCCGAAGAAACCAGCGACAATGTTTGCGATACCTTGACCACGTGCCTCTTTATGTTTATTACTTTCCGTATGCGTCATATCATCTAAAACTGAAGCTGTTAATAAAGACTCTAGTAAACCGATAATTGCAAGCATAACTGCGTACGGTAAAATAATCCCTAATGTCTCAAGTGTAAAAGGCACGTCAGGCATGCTAAAGAACGGTAATTCTTTCGGCAAGCTTCCCATATCCCCTACTGTTTTTAACTGTAATCCGCTCATAAGTGCAATACTTGTCACAATAATAATGGAAATAAGTGTAGACGGTACAGCTGTCGTAATACGTGGAAATACATATATAATTACAAGTCCTAATGCGACAAGTGCATACATTTGCCAAGTTGCATTTTTAAAATGTGGTAATTGCGCTGTAAAAACTAAAATTCCAAGTGAATTTAAAAAACCACTCATAACAGATTTAGGTACAAACTTCATAAATGAGCTCAGTTTGAACACGCCAAAAATAATTTGGACAATACCGGTTAATATTGTTGTAGCAAATAAGTATTGCAAACCATGATCCTTAACGAGCGTGACCATTAATAATGCCATTGCACCTGTTGCAGCTGAAATCATCCCAGTTCGTCCGCCAACAAATGAAATGGTAACTGCAATACAAAAGGCTGCGTATAACCCAACGGTCGGGTCCACGCCTGCAATAACTGAGAAAGCAATCGCTTCAGGAATTAACGCTAAAGCAACGACAATTCCCGATAGCACGTCTCCTCTCACATTGGAGAACCAGTCATTTTTTATCGTTTGAAACAAAATACCACTCCTCTACTCTTTTATCATTTGATTTTCTCCATAAGAAAATCTAGGCCGACTGCACGAAGGCTATTATATAACGAGTAGAGAGATTTTTGCTATGTAAAAGTTTCCTAAAGAAAAAGACGCTACCTTAGCAGCGCCTTTACTCACTTTATTAATGTCCACCGTGCCCTTGACCACTTTCTTGAACAATCTCTAGCCTCTCATCCAATATACCTTGTGTTTCAAATGAAATATCATTCGTACTTCCTAATAAGAAGCCGTGGTTATACGGTCCAAGCGTTGGGTCATCTTTAAACCTCGGCTGAATACTAGCAAGGAAGTCATAGACTGGTTGTGAAGCTTTCCCTTCTTCTAACAATACAATAGGTGCGTGTTTACCCATATGTGAAAATGGTGCTCCTGCAACTGCTAAAT
Organism: Bacillus sp. K2I17; assembly: GCF_002209985.1. Taxonomy (NCBI): domain Bacteria; kingdom Bacillati; phylum Bacillota; class Bacilli; order Caryophanales; family Bacillaceae; genus Bacillus; species Bacillus sp. K2I17. Next base: position 107,395 of record NZ_NJGF01000010.1, on the reverse strand, counting down.
CTGGTGTTTTGCTTGAAACAAATGATAAACCGTGACCTGGTTTTGTGAACCCCCAGCCAAATTTCGTTTTTTCATCTTTAAACTTCGCAAATGCAACCGAATTTTCTGTTGGAGTCTCTCCACTAATACGCGTTACTTTTCCGTATTTACTTAACTCTTTTGCTACTGCTTTTGAAATGATTTTTTCTGGTCCTAATACATATATATTCGCTTTATCTTTTCTCATTTTTAATGCCTCTATCGTCGCTTCTGGCACCTTATCTTTTTCTGTATATAAAAGCGGTTCTGGCATATGAGAAATCCAGTTTACAGCTGGTGTTGTGTATAAACGCCCTTCTTCTTCAGACGAACCGATAATAACACTATTTGGATAACTTCCTGTTATATCGGCATATTCTTTATCCACATCTTTAGCAAATATAGCTGGATCCGTTTCTTTTATTTGCTTTACTTTATATGCTTTTAATTGCTCAAGGATAGATGGACCTACATCCCCCATCACCATAATTTGTGTTCCATCTTTCGTTCCGAGCGGATTTAATCGTTTTATTTCTTTTAACGTCATTTCGGGTACCTTTTCTTTTTCTATAAATAAAATTGGACCGTTATTCGGATGGTGAATAAGATCCGCACTCGCAATACCTAATTGCCACTCGTTTACTGGCACTAAAATAACAGCGCCTGGCTGATTCTCTTTATGCGTTGCTGGCCATATCGTTTGCGAAGTTACTACTGCCATTTGCAAAGGATCGTTTGTGTTTAATCTCGTTACATTTTTTAAACTTGTCGTTAATAAATCATTCGATGCACCTTCGTTCATTTCTTTCGGCGCAGTTACCTCCTGATTCATTTTCATTTCCGTTTGCTCTGTTTTTTTCTCTTCTTTAGATTCATGGTTTTTATGATCCGTGTTCGTTTGTCCACATGCAGCAAGACCAACTGCTGTAATTATTGTTATCCCAAAGATTCGGGTCATCTTTTTCACTATACCGCCTCCATATGAATCGTTTTCGAGCCAATATGATTACCTAAAATGGAATTTCAACTTTACAATAACAAGCAATTCTGAAGAAATTATGCAGATGCATGATAATCTGCACCATTTCTTCATGATTTTAACTTACAATTTAAGTAATAACTACAAATGCGGAGGTACTCTATGGTCGATATACTACTCGTAGATGATGAGCCGAGAATGCTTGAATTATTAACGCTTTATCTTACTCCAATCGGATATAACTGCGTATGTGCAGTGTCCGGGGAAGAAGCTATTTCACATATAGAAAATCGAAATTTCAAATTTGTTTTACTCGATATTATGATGCCAAAGATCGATGGATGGGAAACGTGCAAAAGAATTCGATCCTTTAGTAACGTTCCTATCATTATGGTAACAGCTCGTGATCAAACGGTAGATGTCATCCAAGGGTTAAAACTTGGAGCGGATGATTACGTAACGAAACCTTTCCATGAAGAAGAGCTTTTCGCAAGAATTGAAGCTGTTTTAAGGCGAACGAATCAACACGCGCAAATCCAATATCACGGCATTTTATGGGATGAGGCAAAGCATTTCGTTTCTGTCTATAATGAAGAACTTCTTCTCACTCCAATCGAATTCTCTTTACTCGGGTTATTTTTACGTCATGTGAACTACGTATTAAGCCGCGATCAGCTCATTGAACGAATTTGGGGACTAAATACAAATACAGAAGATAGAACAGTCGATTCACATATTCGTAATTTGCGTGATAAATTACGAAAAGTAAATTTCCCTATTGATCATCATTTAAAAACTGTTTACGGAGTCGGGTATCGATGGGTTGATACTCTAGATTAAGGAGCAAAACGATGAAGCGAATATCTATTCAACTCGGATTTTATTTTTTAATTGTTACACTTTTAATTGAAAGTGTTCTATTTGTCTTGCTTTATTATAGCCTTGTCAACAATAGAGTAAATGAAGAAATGACAGCTTTATTAAAGCGTGGAAATAGTCACCGAGATGTCCTTGAAAAGTATTTTGATAAGCAAACAATCTCCCATGTTGCCCTAATGGAATCTGAAGCCGAAACCACTGTCGTTATTACAAATGCCAATAAGGATGTGCTAGCTAAATCCAACGAAATAACTACTACGATAAAAAAGCATATTGAAAAGATGCAAACACGGACAGATCATGACGGAGCAATTATAGAGAATCATTGGAAAACATCTAATTATATATGTACAGTTAGCCCCATTATAGTGGCAGGAAAAACGGAAGGCTACGTATATATGTTTCTCGGAACGGAATCAATCGAGGAAATGGTTAACGGACTAACAAGACAATTCATTATTGCCGGAGTCATTACGTTTCTATTAACAGCCATCACCATCTTTCTCTTATCACGGTTGTTAACAAAACCATTGTTACACATGAAACATGCCACTGAAAAAATGAGTAAAGGCGATTTATCTGTTTCATTAACGACTACTCGAAATGATGAAATTGGTGAACTAACCTCATCTATTCAAACGCTTGCTAATGATTTACATTATATGAAAACAGAGCGAAGTGAATTTCTAGCGAGTGTTGCTCATGAATTACGAACGCCGCTAACATACGTAAGAGGTTATGCTGACATTGCTTTAAAGGAAAACACATCTCCTGAGCAACGTTTGCGATATTTATCTATTATAAAAGATGAGTCTGATTATATTACGAACTTAGTTCAAGATTTATTTTCACTTGCACAAATGGAACAACATAACTTTTCTATTCAAGTAAAGGAAGTATATTTACACACCTTCCTTACTCGCATAGCCGAAAAAGTAAATGCCATGTATAAAGAAAGATACATTAAAGTTTCTTTCTCTTGTCCTCCTACACTGCTAATAAACTTAGATGAACAGCGATTTGAACAAGTTGTAGTAAACATTTTAAATAACGCTTATAGACATTCACAAGAGCATTCTCATATAAATATTTCTGTTACAGAAGGACATAAACGTATTTCCATTACAATTGAAGATGAAGGCGAAGGTATTCCGCCTGAAGACCTCCCTCACATTTTCGACCGTTTTTATCGAGTTGATAAAGCAAGATCACGAGCTACAGGCGGAACTGGTTTAGGACTATCTATCGTGAAAGAAATTGTAGAACTACACGGCGGGAATATTACTGTAACGAGCGAAGTCGATCATGGGTCTTGCTTTATCATTTCATTGCCATCTATACAAAAACACGACTACTGATAGTAGTCGTGTTTCTTTATCATTTTACTTTATAATATAAATTTACAAATTGCCCAAAACGTTTCGTATCCGTTAAAGTTAAATTAATTTCTGGATTCTTTTCTTGAAATAACGGAACTCCAGAACCTAATATATGCGGTGTAATCGTAACGATATATTCATCAATTAGATTATTCTTAAAGAACTCTTTCAGTAAATTCCCTCCACCGACCATCCATATTTTAGATCCTTCCTGTGCTTTTAACCTTTTTGTAAACTCCACTACATCTTCATTTACAAACTCTACATGTCCGTTCGTACCTTTTTCTGAGTTAGAAAAAACATAACATGCTTTATCTAAGTATGGGAATGTTTCCGTATGCTCTACTACATAATCGTACGTTCTTTTTCCCATAATTATTGTATCAATCGTTTCATACATTTCCGTATAACCGTTATCTCCCTCTCCTTCGGTTTCCATTAACCACTCTAAATCATCATTTTCTTTCGCAATATATCCATCCAAACTAGCAGCTATAAATAAAACAACTTCACGTGACATCTCTTTTCCTCCTTGCAACGTATATTGATAAAATGACCTTATACACACTATACTAACCTTAAAACATGACAATTCATGTCATGTTAAAAAAGAAACGAGTGAGATGGTTGTCAAAAGCAAAACGTTTACTAGACATTCTTATATTCGCTTCTGCGAAAAGAACATTTACAGCTCAGGAAATAGCTGATGAATTTAACATTTCTGTTCGTACTGTCCATAGATATATTTTAGATTTAAGTGATATGGGATTACCCCTTTACGCAGAACAAGGTCGTAACGGAGGATATAAAGTATTAACGAATAGAGTCATTCCGCCTATTTTATTTACCGAAGAAGAAGCAGTATCCATCTTTTTTGCTTTTCAATCTTTAAGTTACTATCGAGACTTGCCTTTTAACACAGAAATCAATTCTGTTACACATAAACTGTATAGCTCTCTACAGCATGATGCGAAAGCGAAAGTTAATAAAATACATTCTTATATCGCGTTTTGGAATCCGAAGAGAACAATTAATACACCTCTTTTAAACGAAGTACTAACTGCGGCTATTGAAAATAAAAATTTACACTTTCAATACGAATCTAAATCGGGGATAAAAATAAAACATGTTCATCCTATCGGTGTATACGCTCATGATGGTCTATGGTACCTACCATCCTATGACTTCAGCAGAAAAAAAGTATTACTGTATCGCGTTGATCGTATTCTTTCTATATTATCAACAGAAGAAAATGAAGATACGTTCATGAATTTAGAAGAATGGTTCGACTCGAGCTCTAACGTAGTACACACTCCTACCCAGTTACATGTCTCATTAACAGCAGAAGGTGTGCGCCAATGTAAAAGCGTTCCTTACCTTGAAGAATTCGTAGTAGTAAACGAAGACCAGACAGGATATATACATTCAACAATTGATAAAGGAGAAATCAATTTTATTACCCCTTTGTTTTATAGACTTGGAAAAGATGCACAAGTTTTAGAACCGAAAGAATTGATAGACGGTTTACGTATGCGCGCGAAAGAAATTTTACATATGTATGAAGACTGAAAAAGCTGCTATATATAAGCAGCTTTTTAGTCTAATTATTCCATTACACTTTCTCCTCTCTCTAAAATATAAAAACGTGAGAGCCGTATTCTCACGTTTTTATGTTTCACTTTATTAGTTCAATTGTTTCCGTAACTTTTATACTATCTTTTACCGATTGAACAATCGTGCAATTTTTCACTGCAAGTTGTAGTGCCTTGTCCAATTGCTCTTTTGTAATGTTTTGGGCTTTAATTTTATAGTGCAAATGAACACTTTCAACTGGTTTTGATAAAGCTTCACTTCTACCAATTTCCGTTTCAATTGTAAACGTATCGTATGTAATACGTTTCTTTTCTAAAATTGTTTGAAAGACAATTGCACTACATCCTGCGATAGAAGAAACGAGTAATTGTAACGGTGAATACCCATTTTCTTTTCCAATCGCTAATGGACCATACGATAAATCTGCCTCTATACCATCATGCTTAATTTTTATTTTCATACTTCGCTTCCATCTCCACTTTCATCGGTTTCTTCCGTTTCTTACTCATATAATAATATATATAGCAGAAAATGATAAATGGAATACCACAGTATAACGCCATTCTTTGTTCTGGAATAAACGCTAAACTAATAACAACGATGCTATTTGTAATTAAAGCTAAAATAGGAACAATTGGATATAACGGCGTTCTATACTTTAAGTCCTCTAACTTTCCTCCGCCTTTTATATACTGACTTCTAAAGCGAAGTTGCGATAAAGCAATAATGATCCAACTTGAAACAGCTGATAAACCAGCTATAGATAATAAGTACATGTACACTGTATCTTCTGCAAGGAAACTTGTGAATAAAGAAAGGCCAGCTACTGCAATCGTTACAACCAGTGCTGTAATTGGAATACCACGCTTATTTACTTTCTGGAACGATGTTGGTGCCATTCCTTCATTTGCAAGTGACCATAATATACGAGTTGCCGCATATAATCCTGAATTCGCTACAGATAGTAACGCTGTAATAATAACGAAGTTCATAATATCAGCTGCGTATGGAATACCGATTTTATCAAATACGACTACGAATGGACTTTCAATTACCCCTGCTTCTTTCCAAGAAATTAATCCTACTAAAATCGTCATTGTTAAAATGAAGAATAACATAATGCGCCATACTGTATTACGAATTGCACGTGGAATTGTTTTTTCTGGATTTTCACTTTCTCCCGCTGCAATCCCGATTAACTCTGTTCCTTGGAATGAGAAGTTAACCGTAATCATTGTAAGTAATACGGCAGCTAGTCCATTCGGGAATAATCCACCATCGCTTACAAAGTTAGAGAAAAGAGGTGCTGCTTCTTTTCCGTCATATGATATAAACCCTAATAATGCACCACCACCAAGAACAACAAACGCAAGAATTGTCACTACTTTAATACTAGAGAACCAAAATTCTAATTCAGCATAACTTTTCGCCGAAATTGCGTTTGACGCATATAGAATAACGCCGAATACGAGACACCATACCCAAACATCAACATTCGGAAACCATCTTTTCATCATTAAACCGATTGACGTTAATTCTAGTCCTACTGTCACTGCCCAGCCAAGCCAATATAGCCAGCCAATCATAAAGCCCGTTCCTGGCCCAATAAACTTCGTCGCATACTTTTGGAAAGAACCTGAAACCGGCATTGCTACCGTTAACTCTCCAAGACAAAGCATTGTTAAATACATAATAAATCCGCCCACTAAATATGAAAGGATGGCTCCCCCTGGTCCAGCCTGATTAATGGTATAACCTGAACCTAAGAAAAAACCAGTCCCGATTACACCACCTAGTGCGATCATAAATAAATGTCTACTCTTCATCGTACGATGTAATTTCTCATTCGTTGATTGCTGCATCTAAATCCTCCCCCTACCGATACCCCTATATCTTTTTAAAATTTTCTGATAATAAAAATATACACGAAAGCGATTACAATTTCTATATAAAATTAAAACTTTTCTGATAAAACAATATAAAAAATCGAATTATCGCGAGATTTGGATTATAATTAAAGGAAAATAAGGAGAAACAAGGAAAAACCTTTACATATATTGTAAAGGTCAACGGATTTCTAATCTTCTCGATAAAATTGATAAACTATAATTTATGATAAAGTACATACAAGCTACTACTATAAACGTTGGAATCATATAATTCACATTCTGTCCGCTAATAATTTGAGCATTATGCATAAGCTCTGGCAGTGATATAACAACTGCTAATGATGTATCTTTCAGCAATGAAATAAACTGACTAACAAGCGGCGGGACCATTCTTCTTAATGCTTGTGGTAAAATAATGTGCCAAAGCGCTTGAACATACGTTAATCCTGAAGATCTTGCAGCCTCAATCTGTCCTTTTTCAATAGATAATAAACCACTTCGAACAATTTCAGATATCATTGCTGCTTCAAATATTGTTAAAGCAACAATTGTAGCTGTTATAATTTCTAATTTCAAGCCTGCTTCTGGAAGTGCAAAATACGTGAAAAATATAATTAAAAGTAGTGGTAAATTTCGAATTACTTCAACGATAATTCCTAATACTTGTGAGACGATAGGTATTTTCATATACCGCAATATCCCTATTACACTACCAATAATAAAGCTAAGTACAATCGCTACGAGCGCTACCTCTAGTGTTATAAGTAATCCTTTTAATAAAAACAGAATATGATCTCCTGTAATTGCTCCCTTAAAATCCATTTACACCGCCTCCTTTGCTAAGCGTTTTTCTAAATAACGCACTAGCATACTGAGCGGAATTGTTAATATTAAATAAAACATCCCGACAAATATATAGACGTCGAACGTAACCAATGTCTTCGTTGAAATTAAGTCTCCTTGATACATTAAATCCGTACCAGCGATAATTCCGAGTATGGAAGAGTTTTTTACTAAATTGAGAAATTGATTTCCTAGAGGAGGAATTACGATTTTCATCGCTTGGGGTAAAACGATATGGTACATTGCTTGCGTATAAGTCAATCCTGAGGAACGTGCTGCTTCCATTTGACCTTTTGCGACTGATAAAATACCAGCGCGAATAACTTCCGCAATAAACGCTGCCGTATATACGGTAAGCGTAACTGTTCCTGCTACAAACCCATTTAAAGTAATTCCTATTACAGGTAAAGCAAAATAGAATATAAATGCAATTAATACAAGTGGAATATTTCTTACAAACTCCACAAAAACTGATCCTATCCAATTTAAAATACGAATAGGTGCAATACGCATTACAGCCAAAATTACTCCTAAAATAAAGCTTCCTATTAATGCAATTACACTAGACATAACTGTATACTTAAAGCCTTCTAAATACATATCAATGTTATTCGTTAATATAGAAAAATCAGGCACATATTCTCCCCTCTTTCTTTACAAGAAGAGGATGAGCATCCCTCATCCTCTCACTGTTACTATTCACTAGAAATAAAGCCCCACTAATTAAAGTTTCACTTTACTTCTCTTGTTTTTGTCCAATCCATTTTTCATACAATTTATCGTATTCCCCATTCGCTTTCATATCTTTTAGTAAGCTATTAATCTCTTTCGTCAAATCATCTGCACCTTTTTGCACTGCAATTCCGTACGGTTCATCCGTAAAAATTTTCCCTACAACTTCATAATTTGAATCTTGTTTTGCCATGCCGTAAAGAATTGCATTATCTGTCGTTAAAACATCGCCTTTCCCCGCTTTTAACGCCGTAAATGCCTCACTGTAATTTTCAAATTCTAATACAGTCGCTTCTGGTGACTTTTGACGAATATTATTTGTAGACGTTGAACCTTTTACAGCTAACACTTTCACACCCTTTTTCACATCATCAATACTTTTAATATCGCTCCCTTTTTTCACAAGTAACGATTGCCCCGCTTTAAAATATACATCTGAAAAATCCACTTCTTTTTTACGTTCTTCTGTAATTGTCATTGTTGCGATAATTGCATCAATATCACCGTTTTTCAATAGTGGAATACGCGTTTTAGATGTTACTTCTTTTAATTCTAGTTTCTTTTCATCTCCGAGAATTTTTTTCGCAAGTGCTTTCGCGACATCAACATCAAATCCTTCTACCTGCCCAGTGGAAGGATTTTTTAATCCAAATAAGTTCGTATCATTCTTCACCCCAACTACTAGTTTCCCGCGCTTTTTAATTTGCTCAACAGCCCCACCTTGCTTCGTATTCGTTTCTTTCGCCTCATCTTTTTTACTTCCACATCCGGCAACGACAAGTACGAATAAACATGAGAATACGATTAAGGTAAACAGCTTTTTCATTTTAAGCATGAAATTCCTCCTTTAATGATTTAACACTCGGCTTAAAAATAGACGAGCTCTTTCCTGTTCAGGATTTGCAAAAAATTGTGTTGGTGTCGTATCTTCAATAATTTGACCATCATCCATAAATAAGATCCGATCTGCTACTTCTCGCGCAAATCCCATTTCATGCGTGACAACGACCATTGTCATTCCTTCTTTAGCTAGTGTTTTCATAACATCAAGTACTTCCCCAATCATCTCCGGATCAAGAGCAGACGTAGGCTCATCGAATAGCATAATTTCCGGCTGCATTGCCAATCCCCTAGCAATCGCTACCCTTTGCTGTTGTCCTCCGGATAATTGATGCGGGTATACACTAGCCTTCTCCGGAATTCCTACTTTCTCTAAATAAAACATCGCTGTTTGCTCAGCTTCCTCTTTTGAAACTTTATTTACTTTAATCGGTGCTAGTGTAATATTTTGAAGAACCGTTTTATGTGGATATAAATAAAAATGTTGAAAGACCATCCCAATATTCCGGCGTAATTCATTCATATCTGTTTTTGTATTGTGTACCTCCGTATTTTGTACAAGTAACTCTCCATCTGTAATTGTCTCTAGCTGATTTATACACCGAAGCAACGTGCTTTTTCCTGATCCTGAAGGACCAACAACTACTACCACTTCACCTTTTTTCACTTGCACATTAATATCTTTTAAAACTTGAAAGTTGCCATAATATTTATTTACATTACGAAACTCTATCAACATACTCTCCCCCTCCTTCCCCTAACAAAGCATGTACATTCTTTTTATATTCAAAAATAGGCAAAAAAATAACTTCCAGCCTCATTTTGTCCATAAAAAAAGCAAAGGGATTTCCCTTTGCTTCTTCATTTCTATTCTATTAAGATACTTCTTCTTTCTTATCTTTCCCGTATTCATGCTCCCAGAAATCAGCATTTTTAATTCCTAATGGCCCTGGATCGAATACCGGATCTTTTCCTTCTTTTTTCTGCTTTTCATAATCCTTTAATGCAACTAATGCAGGTTTTTGTAATAGTAAAATCGCAATGATATTTACCCATGCCATAATTCCTACACCGATGTCACCTAAAGCCCACGCCGTTGCTGCTGTTTTTATACAACCGTAGAATACAGCTCCTAAAAATACAAATTTTAGTACCATAGACAGCCAAGGACGGTCTTTATCACGATTTAAGTATGCGATATTCGTTTCTGCAATGTAGTAATACGCCATAATTGTTGTAAATGCAAAGAATAGTAACGAGATTGCAACGAAACCGTTTCCAAATCCAGGAAAAACAGATTCTACCGCAGCTTGTGTATATCCCGGTCCCGGCTGAGCACCATTTAATTTATTTACGATAAAGTTTTTTCCGCTTGCATCAAATACGTTATACATGCCTGTAATAATCATCATAAATGCTGTTGCTGAACAAACAAATAATGTATCAATGTAAACGGAAAATGCTTGCACTAAACCTTGTTTAGCTGGATGTGATACTTCCGCAGCAGCTGCTGCATGTGGTCCAGTTCCTTGCCCTGCTTCATTGGAATAAATACCACGTTTTACTCCCCAAGAAATTGCTAAACCGATAATACCACCGAAAGCCGCCTCTAATGCAAAAGCACTTCTTATAATTAACATAAATGCTTCTGGCAACTTTTCAATATTCATAGCAACAATAACGCAAGCTACTAAAATATAACCAACTGCCATAAACGGTACGACAACTTGTGCCACGTTAACAATTCGCTTTACTCCACCGAAGATGATAAGAGCTAATACAACAACTAATAAAGCCCCTGATACGGTAGTGTTAATTCCAAAAGCTGTTTCTAAACTTACAGCAATACTATTTGCTTGCACACCTGGTAGTAAAAGCCCCGTTGCAAGAATTGTCGCTGCAACGAATACTAATGCATACCATTTCACACCTAAACCTTTTTCAATGTAATAAGCAGGTCCACCACGAAACTGCCCTTGATGTTTCGTCTTATATATTTGTGCTAATGTAGATTCTACATAAGCTGATCCTGCTCCTAAAAAGGCCACTGCCCACATCCAAAATACAGCTCCTGGTCCACCGAATGCAACCGCTGTTGCTACCCCAGCTATATTCCCTGTCCCAACGCGCCCTGATAACGAAAGTGCTAACGCTTGGAATGAAGAAACACCAGCCTCTGATTTTTCACCTTGAAATGTCAGCTTCACCATTTCGCCTACATGCCTTACTTGTAAAAACCTCGTTCGAATGGAAAAATATAAACCTACTCCTAAACATAAATAAACAAGTGCTGGACTCCAAACAATATTATTTAACCAATTTACGAAAGCTTCCAACATTCCCCCTCCTCCTTTATAAAGAATATTCAGAATATATATATATAAAATTATAAGTGTATACCGAATCTATAACAATATTATTTTAATAAAACAAACATATTTTTGTATAAAAAAACAAAGCATACATTTATTCTGTATACTTTGTTTTCACAAAAATGTATTATATATTCACAATTGCTTCTCTTTTTATAATTCTTTCATATAGCTCTTCTGATAATTCTCGGAAATTATCTGGCATATCTTTCCCCTTAAACTTCTTTTGAAGTGTACCGTATAAACCAACATCACGTAGACGTAAAAACAACGGTAACGATTCGTACCAACTATCCGCTAGTCTGTGCTCATACTCATAGCCTTTTCGTAACACTTGTAGCTGTTTACGAGCAAAGTCTGTCTTCTCTTCCGCTGTCCACGGTGTAAATAGAACAGAGTAATAGAGAACCATCGCTAAATCATGTATAAAGTAATTATAAGCCGTATCATCAAAATCAAAGATTGTTAGCTCTTTACCATCATAATGAAAATTACCGGGATGGATATCACCGTGCATAAGGCCGAACGTTTCTCTTTCAATTGGAAGAGCCTTTATTTCATCCATTAATACCGCTGCAATCTTTTTCACTTGATCATCTTCTAATTCATTAACAATCCCACTTTCGTCTTCTTCCCACGTATCACGATAGTCTGTTTTAGGATAGTTCATTGTTAGGCGATGCAGTTGGCCAATCGCTTTTCCCCATGCTTCAAAGTAAGTCTCTCCCCAATAAGGAGATTCTTCTCCTTTTACTTGCTCACCTTTTGCATATGTAAATAAGGAAGCGAAAAAGAAAGTTTCATCCTCTGCTCTAATTTCTTCTACAAGATTTTGAGACGTTGAATAAAGAGGTCCTGCTACCTTTGCCCCATTCTCCGCAACATATCGTAAAAAATCTAGTTCAGCTTCGACTCCCTTTTTAGAACGATGAGAAGAGTGAGTTAAACGTAATACGTAATCTTCACCACGATCGCCCTTCGCCTTAAAAATATAATTTTCAAAATCTCCAAGTGGCTTCTCTTCCACTGTTACATGAAACAAACTCGCTGCTCTTTTTAAAACCTCTTTTGTAAAAACACGTTCTACAGCTATTTCCATATGTATCCCTCCTATATATCTTCTTAATTCGACACAAATGTTAAAAGTACTGCTATGAAATTAAATAGTGCGTGGGCAATTATAGCTGATAAAATAGAATTTGTTTTCTCATATAACCACGCAAATACTACTCCACTTAAAAAATTCACTGGTAATGTGTTATATGTTGGAATATGAACAACGGTAAATATTATAGAACTTATAAGCACTCCACCCCATATACCATATCTATCACGAAAAAATGTATAAAAAACACCTCGATATAAAATCTCTTCATAAATTGGTGATATAACTGCTGCTCCAATTACCGCGATACAGAACGAATATATTGATTTATTATTTTGGACCGTCTCCGTTTTACTATTTTCAAAAGAAATACCCATTTTCTCCATTATCATTAATACAGCAACACTAACTACAATTAAGGTAATCAATGCTATAACCGTCCATAAAAAATCTTTCCATGAAAGCTTTCGGATTCCAATATCTTTCCAAGATAGTTGATATCTTTTTATACAAAAAAGATAAACTACAGTAGTAAATATCACTGCCATTATAAATCCCATTAATACTCCGGCATATAATGAGTTCCCTATTATTTTTAAAGCATAGTTATAAAAAAGAGATTCAACTGTTACTGGGACAATTAGAAATACGAAAACTAATAAATATAAAATTTCTTTCCATCCCCACATATTTTTCAAAATCATATACACCATCCCTCTACTCCGTATTTCCTTAAGTATAAAAGATGACGTAACGTAACTTTCAAGATTTTTTTCCAAATAATCCAAGCATAAATTTCTCACAAAAAGCAAAAATTAACAGGAGTGACTTTATTCTAATAGAGGTGGAAATTATGACTGAACAGGAAAATTCACAACAAAATAATAGCAAAAAGCATATGTTTCCATCACTTCCGGAAAATATTAATTACATTGAAAATAAGCTCTGTCACTCAGATGATATAAAAAAATTAGATGTCCCTTTTCAAAACGGAAAAGGAACGATCATATATATTGAATCTTTAGCAGATCCAAATCTAATTCATCAATTAGCTCTTGAGCCATTATTAACGCGGTCGGATTTATCATTAGATAAAGCTTTTTCTACGTTAAATATGAAAAAAGAAACGAATTTAAATTATGGGATACAACTTTTATTACAAGGTAAATCATTATATTTTCATGAACATGTCGTTAGTTTTTGTATTTTCGAAACAGCTTTATCTTTAAAGAGAGATATAGCAGAGCCTGATAATGAAGGGGTTGTGCGCGGTCCACATACTGGTTTTGTAGAGGACCTAGCAACTAATTTAACCTCTATTCGTAAACTCATTAAGAGTTCAAATTTAGTTGTTAAGTATTTTACAATTGGTGAAGAAATGCACACGAAAGTAGCAATTGCTTATATGCAAAATATAGCGAATGACGATTTAGTTACAGAAGTGAAAAGAAGATTAGAAACAATTAAAACGGATGCACTTATGCCACCAGGATACATACAAGAATTTATAGAGGATACGTCTTTCTCGCCATTTCCGCAGCAATTAAATACAGAGCGTCCAGATAGAGTCGCAGCAAATTTAATGGAAGGACGAGTTGCTATTTTATCTGACGGAGATCCAACAGTGCTCATCGTACCTGTTACGTTATTCGCTTTTTATCAATCACCAGATGATTATAATAACCGCTGGATTGTCGGTTCTTTTATCCGAATGATTCGCTTAGTAAGTTTTTTAATTGCCTTTCTCTTGCCAGCTTTTTATATTGCAACTGTCGCTTTTCATCCCGATGTGTTGCCGCTCGAACTTGTGTATACAATTAAAGCTTCATTAGAGAAAGTACCGCTTCCTCCTATTTTTGAAGCTCTCTTAATGGAATTAATCTTTGAATTGTTACGAGAAGCTGGTATTCGTCTACCAAGCCGCGTTGGACAAACAATCGGTATTGTAGGTGGTTTAGTAATTGGTGATGCAATTGTAAAAGCTGGACTTGTTTCTTACACAATGATTATCGTTGTAGCTTTAACTGCAATTTCATCTTTTCTCGTTCCATCAAACGATATGAGTTCAGCAGTTCGAATTCTTCGTTTTCCATTAATGCTCCTTGCTGCTATATTCGGATATATTGGAATATCATTCGGTCTAATTATAACTTTCGTTCACTTATGTCAGCTTCATTCTTTTCATACACCATATCTTTCTCCTGTTGCCCCGATGCGGATTAAAGATATGAAAGATTCTTTCGTAAGACTACCAATTTGGTCATTTTGGGAACGACCACATGATCCAAAACCGAAAAAAATGCAACGACAACATGTAACGAGAGAGGATGAGGACGGTGACAAACACGCAAAGTAAAATCTCGCTAGTTCAATTTACCTTTTTCGTTATTCAATGCCAAATCGGAGTTGGTATACTTTCTCTCCCTAACCGTCTTCACCCAATTGCTAAAGGTGGTGGATGGATTTCTGCACTCATCGCTGGACTTGCAATTCAACTTATCATTTTACTTATGTGGCTTTTCTTAAAACGATTTCCTGATGCAGATATGTATGAAAGTGTTTGTATGCTATTTGGTAATAAGTTTGGAAAACTATTAGGTTTTGCTTATGTTTTTTATTTTACCCTTATCGGTATGACGGTTATGTTGAATGTTTGTAATGTCGTTAAAGTTTGGATATTACAAGCAACTCCGTGGTATGCCATTCTTATGTTATTTACAATAGCTTGTTGTTATATAGCTTATAATACGTTTAAAGTCATGGTACGATTTTATGTCATGGCCTCTATTCTCATTTTACCTATGGCGCTTTTAATTGCCCTAGGGCTTTCCCGAGCTGATTTTTCTTATATTTTTCCCATTACAGAGGCTGGATGGTGGAATATTATTCAAGCATCGAAAGAAACAATTACAGCCATGTATGGTTTTGAAATTATTCTTATCGCTTTCCCAAAAGTAAATGGGAATTCTGTGGCAAAACTGAAGGCCATTTCTATCGCTAATGGATTTGTAACTCTTTTTTATACTTTTACTGTTTGGATTTGCTTTATCGTATTTAGTCCAAAACAAATTGAACTTATCCCAGAGCCAGTTGCTTACTTATTACGCTCCTTGCATATCGGGATTATAGACCGGACTGATTTACTATTCATTCCAATATGGATGATAACAGTTGTGGCTTCTATTGCGAGTTATTATTGCGCTGCTTCAATCGGAATTAGACATATCTTCAATCTTGCTAATCATAAAAAGGCTGTTCCAATCGTTGGTATTATTGCTTTTAGTGTAGCCCTATTTATAGATACACCTGAAGAATTAAAAGTAATTGCAACTTTCACTGATAAGTTCACCTATATTTTCATCGTTGTCCTCCCTCTTTTATTTCTACTCTATTCAGTAATAAGAAAGAAGAAAGGAGAACAGTATGTTCAAAAAAAGATTTAAATTACTTTTTATATTATGTACTAGTTCCCTCCTTTCTGGCTGTTGGGATCAAGAACCATTAAGGGAAGCAAGGTTAGCTTATAGTATTGGATCTGATATTACGGAAGAGAATAAACTCCAGCAAACAATCGAGCTCGTAAAAAGTTCGAGCGGAGAGCAATCTTCATTCGAAAATGAAATACATTCAGCAACCGGGCATAACATAAGGGATACAAGCGATGCCCTAAAAAAAAATGTGACTGGGAATATTCGCTATTTCAAATATGGTGTTCAATTACTAGGAACCAAAATTCTAAAAAAAGGTATACTACCCTATTTAGATGTCAGCTTTCGTGACCCAACAAACCCAACTGCTTTAGTAAAACTTATTGCAGTAGATGGTGAAACGTCCGAGATACTCGAAAAAAAGAAAGTAGGAAATTTACTAATTGGAGATTTTCTAAAGAAAAAAGTGAAAAGCTTAGAAGATATGAGTGTATTTCCAAAAGAAACTTTAGAAACAGCTGCTACAAAAATGTTAGATCCCGGTAAAGATTTCACCCTCCCGTCTATAAAAATAAAAGGAAAAGAAGTAATTACAAACGGGTTAGCTTTATTTAATAATGATAAATTAACTGGGCATTTACCTTTGAAACATTCTGTTTTATTCGTGTTATTAACCGGAAAAATGGGAACAAGTGCCCGTATAACCCAAAAACTTACTAGCGATGAATCAGAGAAGACATCTGATTATTTAACAATGGAAATTAGCAATCGAAAGTTAAAACGAGACTTAAAAATAACAACGGATAAAAAAGGAAATGTTTATGCTCACATTAAGCTTCAATTAAAAGTTATAGCGCTTGAAGCTCCGAGAGATAATCTTTACAAAATGGATGAAAGAGCCAAACTAAACAAAGAATTGTCTAAACAGCTTACGAAAGAAGCTAAAAAGATAACGAAAAAGTTACAAAAAGCAAATTGTGATGCTTTCGGTATTGGAAGACATCTTATCGCTTATCACCCTGACTTATGGAAGAAAAAAAATTGGAATAAAGATTATGCAAAAGTAAAATTTAAGCCTGAGGTAGAGGTAAGCATTTTGTATAGCGGTGTCTTAAAATAAAAGGTTGTATGCCGCGCGGGCATACAACCTTTTATTTCGTATATCGATAGACAATTGACTCATATGGTCTTAAGTTAAGTTTTGTAATATCCTTGCTGAAATCTTTATAATTCGACAGTAGTACTTCTTGCTTCATCCCATCTAATTGAACATGAGCTGGTACAGAGTACGTTATTTCTTCTCCATAGAAGTTATTAATAACAAGTAGCACTTCACTCTCTGTAGTACGAGTATATGCCCAAATCTTAGCATGATTTTCATCTAAAATAGCATACTCTCCTTCTGTAATTACATCATACGTTTTTCTAAGTTCTATTAACTTTTTATAATGATAAAATACAGACTCTTTATCTTCTAATGCTTTTTCTACATTAATCTCTTTATAATTCTCAGCAACTGAAATCCAAGGTGTACTTGTTGTAAAACCACTGTTCACCTTTTCATTCCACTGCATCGGAGTACGAGAGTTGTCACGAGATTTTTGTTTTAAAATCCCGATAATCTCTTCTTTTGATAATCCTTCTTCTAGCTTTATATCGTGTATATTTAACGATTCCACATCGCGATATTGCTCGATGGACTCGAATTTAGGATTCGTCATACCGATTTCTTCGCCTTGATAAATGTAAGGTGTTCCTTGCAACATATGCATAGCTGTCGCTAACATTTTCGCAGATTCATTTCGGTACTTTCTATCATCACCGAAGCGTGACACAATACGAGGCTGGTCATGATTACACCAGAACAACGCATTCCATCCTCCGCCCTTTTGCATTTCAATTTGCCAATTAGACATAATCTCTTTTAATTTAATGAAATCAAAATCAGCTTGCGTCCACTTATCTCCATTCGGATAATCTACTTTTAAATGATGGAAACTAAACGTCATACTTAATTCATTACGCTCAGGGTTTGAATATTTAATACAATTATCAATTGTCGTAGATGACATTTCTCCAACTGTAATTACATCTTTCCCTTCAAAAACCTTTCGGTTCATCTCTTGTAAATATTCATGAACGCGCGGGCCATCTGTATAATATTTACGCCCATCGCTTGTCGCCGTACTTCCGTCATCATTTAAGAACTGTTGATCTTTTGAAATTAAATTAATAACATCTAATCGGAATCCAGTTACCCCTTTATCAAGCCAAAAACGCATCATATCATATACTTCTTCACGAAGTTTTTTATTTTCCCAATTTAAGTCAGCTTGTGTCTCATCAAATAGATGTAAAAAATATTGCTCTGTCTTCTCATCATATTTCCAAGCAGACCCACCAAACTTAGATTGCCAATTATTTTTTTCATCACGCCAAATATAGTAATTACGATATGGACTATTTTTATCTTCCTTTGCTTCCTTAAACCACTTATGCTCCGTAGAACTATGATTTACAACAATGTCGAGCATAATTTCAATGTTACGTGCCTTTGCTTCTTCTAAAAGCTCTTCAAACTCTTCCATCGTTCCGTAAGATGGATCAATACTGTAGTAATCACTTACATCGTATCCATTATCATTTTGTGGTGATTGGTATATCGGTGTTAACCAAATATAATCTACTCCGAGTTCTTTTAAATAATCTAGTTTCTCTGTAACTCCTTTTATATCACCGGTTTCTTTATTGTAATAGCTATTAAAGCTCTTCGGATAAATTTGATAAACTACACTTTTATGCCAATCCTTCATGTTTAACTTCCTCCTACTTCTGTTTTACTCGTTTTGCAAATAACCATGTTAACGTAAATGGGATTACAATCGCGATAATCATTCCTACAATAAACATTGGAATCGATTTCGGAATGATAGAAATAAATGCTGGTAATCCGCCAATTCCAATAGCAGGTGCTAATACACCATTTAACGTAATAAATATAGCTGCAATAGCCGATCCTATAATCGCTGCATAGAACGGGAATTTATTTCGTAAGTTTACACCAAACATAGCTGGCTCTGTAATACCGAAATATGCTGAGATTGCTGATGTAGATGCCATGCTTTTATCATTTTGATTTTTAGAAATCCAGAACATCGCAAGTGCCGCACTACCTTGCGCAATGTTAGAAAGAGCAATCATTGGCCAAATGAATGTACCACCGTGCTGTGCAATTAATTGTAAGTCGATAGCAATAAACATATGATGCATACCTGTAATTACAAGCGGTGCATATAATGCTCCAAACAATATTGCTCCAACTACTGGTACTGTTTCATATACACCTACTAACCCAGCTGTTAATAAATCTCCAATATGACGTGTAACTGGACCAATAATTCCTAATGCTAACACACCTGTTACGACAATCGTTGTAATTGGTACAACTAATAATTGAATTGCATTTGGTACATGTTTCTTTAAGAAGATTTCCACTTTACTTAATACAAATGCTGCTACTAAAACCGGTAAGATTTGACCTTGATACCCTACCTTTTCAATTTGAAATAATCCTAAAATATCGAAGTACTCAATCTTTTGTCCATCTAAACCAGTCGCTGCTTTTCCATAATCCCACGCGTTTAATAAGGCTGGATGCACAAGCATTAATCCCATAACAATCCCTAATATCGGACTACCACCAAAACGCTTCGTTGCTGACCAACCGACAAGCGCTGGTAAGAATACGAATGCTGTATTCGCCATCATATTAATTAAATCCCAAAGCCCACTTAAGTTTGGATACACATCTAATAAATTTTTACCTTCAAAAAATAAGTCCTTTGCCCCTAATAGATTGTTAATTCCCATTAGTAAACCAGCTGTTACGATGGCTGGTAATATTGGCATAAATACATCTGAAAATACCTTCACAAACTTTTGAGCTGGATTTAACTTTTGGTTTCCAGAATCTTTTACATCAGCTACTGTCGCTTCCTTCATACCTGCAAGCGTTATCAATTCGGCATAAACTCGATCAACATCTCCTGGACCGATTACAATTTGAAATACTCCAGCGTTATGAAACGCTCCCTTCACTAATGAAACAGACTGTAATTTATCGTTATCTATTTTACTTTCATCTTTTAAAGCGATACGGAGCCTCGTTACACAATGCGCAGCTTGTTCAATATTGTCTTTTCCACCAATATACTGCAACACTTCCTCTGCTGTTTGACGATAGTCTTTCCCCATATTCCCGTCCCTCTTTTCTTTTTTTGATACCGTTTACAATTACATATTAACTCGTATATATAAGTTAGTCAACACTCGTATATACGAGTTTGTGATTTTTTTATAAAAAAAGAGATGAAACGTTATTTCGTTCCATCTCCTTATTTTCTCCGCGCCACATCCGAAAAATGAAAAATATCTAAACGATGGCGTGATTCTGTATATTCGAACTGACTTCCATCATAAAAATGCGTAAAGTTTTTCACAACGACAACATAGTCTGTTCCATTTAAATCTAAATACTCTCTATCGTCCTCTGTACATGGCTGCACTTCAATTACCCTCTGTGAGTAACTAATATGAAGACCTAATTCTTTCTCAATGTATTTATAAATGGATTCCGCTGCAATTTCACTCGTTAATCCAGGAATATATTCCGATACAAAATGATTGATATCCAAAATTACTTTTTCTCCATCAATATTCCGTACTCGTTTAATATGATCTATTTCTGTTTTCTCTTTCACATTTAATAGCTTTGCAACTTCTTTTGTCGCTTTTACTTTCTCCATTTCCACGACTTCTGTAATACAATGGCGTCCTAAACGTTCATTTTCTTCTTGGAAACTTACAATACCACCAAAGTTGAATTCAATGTTTTTTCGCTTTAAAACAAAAACACCTTTTCCATGTATTTTTTGAACATACCCACGCTCTTGTAATAAATCTACAGCTTTTCTTACCGTACCGCGGCTTGCTTCATACTGCTTCATTAATTCAGTTTCGGATGGGATTTTGCATCCCTCTTTTAATCGCTTATTATCAATAGACTTACTGATTTCTGTATAAATTTGTTCATACTTACTCATCATCTACAATAGCCCCTTGTCACCTTCTAATTCTATATGTATTATACCATGCTACACTCTTCTGCCAATCTCTCACTTATTTTCCAGTATAGGAAAAATACAGGTAAATATTTAATCTCTAAAACGTATTTTTATAAAAATTTTTATATTTTTCTTTTCATTCAAAAAAACATGTAGTATACTAACTTCAAAATCAGAGGAGAAAGGGAGCAAAGAACTATGCTTACTTATACAACAATTGTAGTTACATTTGCACAAAAACATCATCATCATACGTAACCCTTGAAACCTAGCGGAAAAATTACGCGTAGGTACAAGGGTTATTCCCGTTGTACCTACGTTAGGCGAAGAGCCATGTAGGTATTTTTTATCTACATGGCTCTTTTTTTATTGCCAAAAAGCTAGTAAAAAATGATGTTTAAGCAAAACTTACTACAAAGGAGTTAACAAAAATGGAAACGAAAAAATGGGGATTATGGATTTTAACAGCTTTTGTAATCGGAAATATGGTTGGCGGTGGCGTATTTATGCTCCCAGCAAATTTAGCACACGTATCAGGTCCAATGGGTTCTACACTTGCATGGAGTATTACAGGTCTTGGCGTATTTATGATTGCACTCGTATTTGGAAATTTAGCAATCCGCAAACCAGAATTAAAGGCAGGACCACAAAGTTACGCTCAAGCAATGTTCCCTTCAAAAAAAGCGGGCAAAGTTGCAGGATATAGTATGGCATGGGGCTATTGGGCTGCGAACTGGGCTGCAACAGCATCTGTTATTATTTCCTTTGCTGGATATTTATCAACATTCTTTCCAGTTTTACAAAGTAAGCAAATTCTCTTTTCTACGAACGGATTTTCACTAGAACTCGGAAAAGGACTAACTTTCCTCGTATGTAGCCTTATGCTATGGGGAATTCAATATATTCTTTCTCAAAATATTGACCGAGCTGGAAATATGAATCTTCTTGCTACCATTGCAAAAATTATTGGATTTACAATGTTTATTGTAATCACATTATTCATTTTCAATGCCTCTAATTTCGGAGACGGTCAAACATTTATGAATGAAGCAGGACAATCAATTTCGTTAGGTGGACAAATCAATTCAGCTGCTATCGCAACACTTTGGGCATTTATCGGTATTGAATCTGCTGTAATGCTTTCTAACCGTGCAAAATCTCAGCGCGATGTAAAAAAAGCTACCATTTTCGGGTTGATTATCGCTCTTCTTATTTACATGTCAATTACTTTACTTACAATGGGAGCTCTCTCGCAAGATGCTTTAAAAGAATCTCAAAAACCATTAGTAGACGCATTAAATTTAGCAATTGGCAATAAAGGTGCCTATATCATGGCTTTACTTGCACTTGTATCTTTATTTGGATCTACAGTTGGCTGGATCGTTGTTAGTTCAGAAGTACCTTACCAGGCAGCCAAGAATGGACTTTTCCCTAAGTTTTTCGCGAAAACAAATAAAAAAGGTAGTCCTTCAAAATCATTATTTATTACAAATGTGATGACGCAAATTTTCTTATTCTCAACGATTTCTGGTACCGTATCAGAAGCTTATAATTTCGCTATCGTTGTAGCAACATTAGCTTATTTAATTCCATACCTTGTTTCTACGCTGTACCAATTCAAATTGGTTATTACAGGAGAAACGTATGATATAATGCCTGGCTCTCGAATAAAGGATGGGATGATTACCACATTAGCATTTGTATACTCTATTTGGGTTATCAAAACCGGAACTGCTGATTTAAAAACGTTCTTCTTAGGAATTGGATTGTTCGTATTAGGTCTTATTCTTTATCCAGTACTAATGAAAAACTCACAAAAAACGAATTAAAAAAAGAGAAGCTACCAGCTTCTCTTTTTTATTAAAAATCTGTAATTAACTTTTCTTTTAACTCTCCTACAGATAAAGGTTTCGCATAATAAAATCCTTGGACGTAATCACAGCCCATAGATTGTAATAAACTTTCTTGCTCTACTGTTTCTACTCCTTCAGCAACTACTGCTAAATTTAAGCTATGGGCAATTTCAATAACAGATTTTACAATCGTTCGCTCTGGCTGTGCGTGATCATAATGAAATTCACGAATAAAGTTACGATCAATTTTCACTATATCCAGTGGCAGTTGCTTTAAATAATATAAGGAAGAATAACCTGTTCCAAAGTCATCTAAAGCAATTAAAATACCCATATTTCTTAATTCTTGTAATGTAGCAATAATATAATCAAAATGGCGAACAGCGATACTTTCCGTTACTTCCAAAATTAAACGATTCGGTGGAAAGCCAGTTCTCCTTAAAATGCTACGTACAGATATAATAAAACGCTTTTGCATTAATTGTTGTATGGATAAATTAACAGATAACTTTAGTCCTTCTTCGTAATCTGGCAATGTTTTAAACAAGCGACATGACTTTTCTAATACCCAGTCTCCTAATTTTATAATAAGTCCAGATTCTTCAGCTACTGGAATAAATTCGCCTGGCGAAATAGGCCCTTCTTCTGTCGAACAACGTGCTAAAGCCTCAATACCGGTATATTTCTTCGTTTTCAAATCAATAATAGGCTGCAGTACCACATCTAATTCTTCATCACGGATTGCCTTTTGCAAAGCGAATTCAATTTTCATTCTACGATTTATTTTCGCACGTAACTCATCTGTAAAGAAACACGCGGCATTTCTGCCTTGTTCTTTCGCACTATACATGGCTAAATCCGAATTTTTCAATAGAGTTTCTACATCTTGTCCGTCTTGCGGATATGCGCACAGTCCTAGACTAGCTGAAATGTATACTTCATGACCTTCAAGCATAAATGGGGCCTGAAAACATGACAACACAGATGTTGCTAACTGCCTCATTTCATCTTGTTTATGATTTTTTGTTAACAGCACAAATTCGTCGCCACCCAGCCTAGCCAGAACGTCTTTCTCTCCTAGCACATAATGCAACCGTGAAGCAACTTCGCTTAAAAGTAAATCCCCTATCATATGACCTAGCGTATCGTTTACTAATTTAAAACGATCCAAATCAAAGTAAATCATACCAAATTCTTTTTTTCCTGCAATCATCTCGTTTACAGTCGTTATTAGCTGCAATCGGTTCGGTAAACTCGTTAAAGCATCATGATACGCAAGCTCCCTATAACGACTTTCACTTAACCGCAACCTCTGTTCTGCTTCTTTCCTACTACTAATATCATTTCGGATCGCGATAAATTGATACGGCTCTCCTTTTTCATTTAAAAACGGAACAATTGTTGTTTTAACCCAATAATACGTCCCATCTTTTGCTTGATTTCGAATCTCACCTCTCCATACTTTTCCGTTCAAAATGCGCTTCCATAGAATTTGAAAAAATGTTTTCGGGTGATACCCTGAATTTAAAATACGATGATCTTTCCCTATTAACTCTTCTCGTGTATATTTGGAGATTTCACAAAACTTATCATTTACATATGTAATAAGACCATTTCGGTCTGTAATCGCAACAATTGAAGACTCATCTAATGCTAACTTTAAATCTCGCAATGAAGAGTCATATAATGCATGACCTCTTTGTTCTAGCATGCGCATCTCTCCTTGCTTCCTATCTGACTAAAACACAACTTGTTTCTCTTCATAGAAATAGAGATATTTCATTTCTTAATAATAGCTATTTGCATTCATCACATTTTGAAATATGCCGATTAAAATAACATAATATTATTTGTAATAAAAAGCAATATAATACCGTTTCAATTATAAATAGTAGTTTCTTATCGCTATAATTAGCTTACTTTATTATAATTCATTCTCTTACATTCCTTTATAGCTAGCTCTATACAATGCCTATTCCCTATTAATCCCGCTCATATCTAACCTCTTTACTTTACTAGCGAAATAGAATTTCGAGCACACTATACAACTATTCACGGATAATAATATAAAAGTTAAAATTAGTATATATGTTTTTGAATTACAATAACAAAATATTAACATATTTTCACCTTTATTTTGGAAATATTTTATAAATACTTTATTAAACTAAAAAAAGAGGAAAGCCTCTTTTTTAGTTTAATACGGATATGGTATTTGCTGATACCCCGGATATGGTGCTGGGTATGGCGCTGGATAGTAGCCTCCGCTTGCTGCACCCGTTAATGCGCCAGCTGTAAGTCCACCTAACACGCCTCCAGCAAAACTTCCTGGGAAAAATCCGCCGCCCCATGAGCCGCCACCCCAGCCCCATCCGCCTCCGTGATGGTGGTGATGATCATAGTGATTGTGCCCTCCATGATGGTGATGTCCGCCGTTATGGTTGTGCCCTCCATGAGGATGATGATTACGATAATACAATCCGTTATTTTCTATATAATTCATGTTTCCCCTCTCCTTTTCCATTTTCTCATCTTAATAGGTATTGTATGGATAGTACGGACCTTGTTAGTAACCTATATAATTAAGAAGAATCCGCGTAATAAAGATAACTATATCCTGGTCTTCATCATGTACCTGCTACAAATCCATGATATGGTTATCCCCTTTCCTATATAAAGGGCAAGGGTTTTGTCCCTCCTACACCGTTTATTAACCAGCAAATAGCAGGATAATAACGTAACAATATACTGTATGTAGGACAAATGCGGAAAGCATGGGGAAAATGTCTATATTTTGTAAAAAAAACAAAACACTTTATAATAAGAATGTCGGATTATACCTTTTATATAAGAAGTCTATATTTAAGAAAGATTAGAGGAATTTTATAGAAATGAAGAAGCCTATCGTTCAATTACTATTAATATTTACAATTATATCTATCGTTCTTTTCCTATTAAATACATCGTTTATTTCTTTATATACATTTGTCGGTGCCCTATGGTCTATTACAATCGTAGGAATTTCATTCGTTATTTTCATCGAAAATAGATCTCCTCAAAGCACCTTAGCGTGGTTTTTAGTATTAGCACTTCTTCCTGTTGTAGGTGTGCTTTTATACTCTATTTTCGGTCGTAGCCGTTGGAGAAGGAAAAAACATCTCCATCGTTCAGAAGAACAAAGAAAATTATTCCGTGAAATATTAGAAGGAAGACGACTAGAGTTATCACTCAAAGTCCCATTAAGTGAACGCTCTGCCCATTTAACAGAAGTCGTACAAAAATTTGGAGGCGGGCCTGCCGCAGATAGAACAACTACAAAACTTTTAACAAACGGAGATCAAACATTCTCAGAAATTTTGCAAGCTATCGAGCAAGCAAAACATCACATACATATTCAATACTATATTTATAAATCTGATGAGATTGGTACGAAAGTTCGAGATGCTTTAATAAAAAAAGCAAAATCTGGTGTTATTGTACGCTTTCTTTATGATGGACTCGGAAGTAACACTTTAAGAAGACGCTTTTTAAAACCTATGAAAGAAGCTGGGATCGAAATTGTAGAATTTGACCCTATTTTTTCAGCTTGGTTACTTGAAACAGTCAATTATCGTAACCACCGTAAAATCGTTATTGTAGATGGAGAAATCGGTTTTACTGGTGGACTCAACGTCGGTGATGAATACCTTGGTCGTTCAAAAAAATTCCCCATTTGGCGTGATAGCCATTTAAAAATAGAAGGGAAAGCGTTATATAAATTACAAGCAATCTTTCTAGAGGATTGGCTCTATGCATCTAGTGGGTTGAATACCTATTCTTGGGATCAATTTATGAATAGACAATACTTCCCAGGTAAAGAAATTTCAAATGCAGAAGGTGCTGTGCAAATTGTAGCGAGCGGACCAAGCTCAGATGATAAAAGCATTCGCAATACATTATTAGCTGTTATGGGATCTGCAAAAAAATCGATTTGGATCGCTACACCTTACTTTATTCCAGATCAAGAAACTTTAACATTATTACGTTTAAGTGCAATATCTGGCATAGATGTACGCATTTTATATCCTGGTAAAAGTGATAGTATTATTAGTGATCAAGCATCTCAGTCCTACTTCACTCCGCTTTTAAAAGCTGGTGCTTCCATTTATAGTTATAAAGATGGTTTTATGCATGCAAAAATTGTACTCGTTGATGATAAGATCGCGACAATTGGAACGGCAAATATGGACGTACGCAGCTTTGAATTAAATTATGAACTTATTAGCGTACTATATGAATCAGAAACCGTTCATGATATTAAACATGATTTTGAAGACGACTTTAAGCATTCCACTGAAATTAAATGGAACGCATTCCAAAAAAGAAGTATCAAAAAACGAATATTAGAGTCTTTCATGCGACTCATTTCTCCTTTACTGTAAGCAATCAATGTAACATTGATTGCTTTTTCTTTTCCATTTCCCCTCTCTCCTTTTCTTTGCATACCATATTAAAACAAGTTATCATAAGATGTATTACTTTATGAAAATAATGTTAGGTGGGAAATACATGTTAGAACAATTTCATATACATGCTGATTTAAAACAACAGCTCTCAACCATTCACGAAAAAAATAAACAAGAAGCTGGTGAAAATGCACATTTAATTGGAAAGAAAATATATAAAGCATCTGATAACAGCATTATTGAAGATGCTATTACAGCGCTTCTTCTTGGCAAAAACATTCTATTAAAAGGGCCGACTGGTAGTGGTAAAACAGTACTAGCTGAAACTCTTTCTTCTTTATTCCAAAAACCAATGCATAGCATTAACTGTTCTGTTGACCTAGATGTAGAAGGTATTTTAGGATACAACACACTACAAACGAAAGATGGCGCATCTGAAGTTACATTCGTTAACGGCCCTCTTATGAAAGCAATGAAGAACGGTCATTTCCTATATATTGATGAAATCAATATGGCAAAACCTGAAACGTTACCACTTCTTCACGGTGCATTAGATTACCGTAAAATGATTACAAATCCATTTACACAAGAGGTTGTATATGGCGATGACGAGTATCGTGTAATTGCAGCAATTAATGAAGGTTACGTTGGAACAAGTGAACTAAACGAAGCATTAAAAAACCGTTTCGTTATTATTGAAGTTCCATACATTCAAGGTGATACATTAAAAGAACTATTACTATCTGAATCAAAATTAAATGATGTTGCAACAATTGAAAAGTTCGTTGCATTTGCAAGCGACCTTATGCCTTTAGCTCGTGACGGACGTGTAAGTGAAGAAGCAGCAAGTATTCGTGGCATTATCGACGCATGTGATTTAGGTGTATATATTCCTGTTATGCGTGCAATTGAACGTAGTATTATCGCAAAATTAAACGATGAAACAGAACAAATGACTGTCCGTGAATTAGCAGAAAGTTATTTCTTTGAGGGATAATTCATGAGACAAATTTTTAGTGACAAAAAAATTGATGCGTCGCTGTTTCTACAAATGGAAAACTTAATGTATGCTCTTCTAAAAGAAGACGATGCCTACCTTGAGTATGGCTATAAAGCATACTACGATGAAATTGAAAAAAAGGTTGTCATTAGTCACTTTTGGGATGATCGAAAAGAAGAGGATACAGTAATCGGATTAAAAAGCGAAGTGTTTTTAAAGGCACTTGGTAATAAACATTACTCGGACATGACTTTAATTCGTTCTTATGCGATTGAATTACAAGAATCACCCTTAAAAAAGTTTTTAACACAATTATTTGTTCTATTAGAAGATTTACGTGTTGAGGAAATCGTAAAAAACTTACGCCCTGGCACAAAGCATGTTTTTAAAAGAAGAAAAGAAATGTATCGCAATTACTTTGGTTCACAAAATGAAATCAATCGTGTTCGTAACTATCACGGTGATCGTCTATTTTGTCTCTGCTATCTTTCATTAACGAGCGATAAATATGAAATGTTTAATAATGAATATTTCGAGCAAATTGAAGCAATTTTGCATGAAACATTCCAAGCTCGTAATACAGAAGATATTATGTATATCGTTGAAAAAATTCGCTATCGTTTAGAAGGACTTCTTGAAAGTGATATGCTTAATAATTATTTCGGACATGCTCCGCTTTATTTATCTGTCATTGCAGACGAAAAGAACTGTCGCGTCGAAGATTTAGCAAATGATGATACGCAGCTCATAGATGACGATGAAAATAAAAACAAAATGGATGAAAGTTTCTCCACATGGCATCGTGAAAATAAAAATAACGAAAACGAGAATTTTTTACGCTTTGAATTAGAAAGCGGAACAAAAACAAACATGATGGGCGATACTGCTCGTGAATCAGAAGATGGCGACCAAGCACTTGGTTCTGTACAAGGTACTTCTCAAAAAAGTACACAATCCAACTTTGATGGCGCTGATACAGAAGAAGCAAGAGCTTCACACGCTTCTAGCCAAAACGAGGGTGCATACGGTAAGTATAACGTTGGTGCTTCTCATATATTTAAAGAAGCTCGCAAATCAAATCCTGATGAAAAAAAGGATTACCAAGCTATCAAATCAGTCGTTAATAAAGATGTAAAAGAATTAAAGAAAATTATCGAAAAAACGATTGAAAATAAAACGAATGCAAATAGTGATAAATATTACGGAAGACTTCGTAAGAAATTCCTTCGTATTTATACTGAAAAGCAGCCGCGCATGTTTTATAAAAAAGGACAAGAATCACAAGAACTTGACGTTGCATTCCAACTACTAGTGGACTGCTCTGGTTCTATGTATAACAAAATGGAAGAAACGAAAAAGAGTGTGGTCCTATTCCATGAAGCATTGAAATCTTTAAAAATCCCGCACGCCATTAGTGGATTTTGGGAAGATGCTTCTAGTGCTAAGCCTGAGGATAAACCAAACGTTATCCATGAAGTTGTAACGTATAAAAACTCAACGTTACCAAACGTCGGTCCAGAAATTATGCAGCTTCGCGAAGAAGAAGATAACCGCGACGGATATATTATTCGTATCGTTTCTGAAAAGCTTGCAAAAAGACCAGAAAAACATAAATTCTTACTTGTCTTTACAGACGGTGAGCCTTCTGCGCTAGACTATCAACAAGACGGTATTTTAGATACACATGAAGCTGTCAAACTTGCTCGTAAAAGTGGTATGGAAGTAATCGGAATCTTCATCGAAGAAGGCGAAGCGAAAGAAGCCACTTATCAATTAATGAAGAACATTTATAACCATCACTTCTTAGTTGCAAATCATGCTGAAGATTTACGTCTGAAGATTAAACCACTATTGAAAAAGTTACTACTGAAGACGATTGAATAGAAAAACAGGAGCGTTGTCGCTCCTGTTTTTTCTTTCAATCACTTTGTTTCTGATTGAAACTTATATGGAATGGCTACTTCTAATAATGCCTCGAATTCGCCATCGTAGAATGGAAATCGTTCATTTGCGATCGTTCGATTCACCCACTCTATTGCAGAAATTTCTTCTTCATCTCCCGCAATCAGTTCACCTTTTACTACATTTGCTCGGAATGTAAAAAGTATCGCATGATTCCCTGATTCTTCAAAGAATTTTTCATTGATCGCAACAAGTCCACCTGCCACGGCAGTTAAACCTGTCTCTTCTTTCACTTCTCTTATTAGTGCTTCCTCTAATATTTCACCTTTTTCAACAGCCCCACCCGGCAGTGACCAAACGTTTTGTTCTATATTATGTACCATTAATATTTTATCTGTTTCTTCATCATGTATTAGTGCATATACGACGTCAACTCTTTGCATGTTGCTTTTCTCCTTCAATTAACTCATCCATTGTAAATAAAGAATGTAGTTGTAAGCCATCTTCTAATAAGTTGTCTTTTCCCTCTTTCGTTCGTTCAATTACACCTAGAACATGATGTACTTTCGCACCTAGTTCTCTTAAATCTTTCGTACTTAATAATATTTGACCACCTGTCGTAATAACATCCTCAACAACACAAACATTTTTCCCAGCAATATTAACGCCTTCTGCTAACTTACATGTACCGTACTTCTTCGCTTCTTTTCTTACAAATACAACTGGTATACCTGTTTGTAAAGATAATGCTGTTGCTACTGGAATTCCTCCCATTTCTAAACCTGCGAGTACTTCTGTATCAGGGGGAATGAGCTCTTTCAACTGTTTAGCAATTTCTAATAACAGTACTGGATTAGATTCAAATAAGTACTTATCAAAGTATTGATTTGATACTTGTCCTGATCGAAGTTTAAATGTTCCTGTTAAACGTGACGTATTATAAATTCCCTTTGCTAACTCCCATTTCTCCATTGTTTCTCTCCCCTTTATGCACAAATTAACTTATTCTATCACACTTGTAATTATTTGTATATTCCTAAAATACAAATAAAAGGGTCGATTCCTAAGAATCGACCCTTCCTATTAATTCATCACTAACTCAGCTGTGAGCTTTTTTTTTAACTTAGCCAACATGTCAGTTGTCATTTTGTCTAAATCGTATTCTGCTTTAAAGCCCCACTCTTTCATTGCTGCTGTTGCATCAATAGAGTTTGGCCAGCTATCAGCGATTGTTTGACGAGCAGGATCTACAGCGTAATCCATTGTAAACGTCGGGATGTGTTTACGAATTGATGCTGCGATTTGCTCTGGCTCAAAGCTCATTGCTGTAATATTGAACGCGTTTCTATGCACAAGTTTACTTGGATCAGCTTCCATTAATGAAATGATCGCTTGTAAAGCATCTGGCATATACATCATATCCATGTATGTTCCTTCTGCAATGTATGAGGTGTATGTGCCTTTTTTAATCGCCTCATAATAAATTTCAACCGCATAATCAGTTGTTCCGCCTCCTGGAGGAGCTACGTAAGAAATTAAACCAGGGAAACGTACACCGCGCGTATCAACGCCAAACTTTTGATGATAATAATCACATAGTAATTCTCCTGCTACTTTGTTTACCCCATACATCGTAGTAGGACGCTGAATTGTATCTTGTGGCGTATTATCTTTCGGTGTTGATGGACCGAATGCACCGATAGAACTTGGCGTGAAAAACTTACAGTTTAATTCACGAGCTGCTTCTAATGCATTTACAAGTCCACCCATATTTAAATTCCAAGCAAATAACGGATTTTTTTCTGCTGTTGCTGAAAGTAAAGCTGCTAAATGAATAATTGTATCTACTTCATTACGCTTTGCGATATCATGTAGTTTTTGTCCATCTGTTACATCTAACGTTTCAAATGGACCAGACGTTACTACTTCACTATCTGTTTCACGAATATCTGTTGCAATAACATTTGATGCACCGTATACATCACGAAGTTTCATTACTAATTCAGAACCAATTTGCCCTAAAGAACCGGTTACTAGAATTTTTTTCATTTTCCCCACTCCTCATTTGCAAGCTATTCAAAAGATGTCGTTACTTAAATGATGCCCATTTCTTTTCCTACTTTTTCATACTTACGAATTGCTTCATCTAACATTTCTTTCGTATGAGCTGCTGTAGGCATATTACGAACGCGTCCTGTTCCTTTAGCTACAGTTGGGAACACGATAGATTTTGCATATACGCCTTCTTCATTTAGACGTTTACTAAATTCTTGTGTTAATACTTCGTCACCAATAATACAAGGTGTAATTGGCGTTTCACTTTCTCCAATGTTAAAGCCAAGTTCTTTTAACCCTTGTTTTAAATAGCGGCCATTTTCCCAGAGACGATCATGTAACTCTGTGCTTTCCATTAAAATTTCAATTGATCGCATACATGCAGCTGCATCAGCTGGTGTTAATGCTGTGGAGAATAAGAATGGACGTGAACGAACTTTTAACCAGTCAATTAAGTTTTGTTTCCCTGCTACATATCCACCAATTACCCCAATTGCTTTTGATAATGTACCAATTTGGAAATCAACTTTATCAGATAGACCGAAATGCTTTACAGTTCCTGCACCTTTTCCAAGTACACCTGAACCGTGTGCATCGTCTACATATGTCATTAAATCTAATTCTTCTGCAATCTCAACAATCTCTGGTAATCTTGCAACATCTCCATCCATTGAGAAGACACCGTCTGTAATTACCATTAATTTATTGTAAAGACCTGATTCTTTCGCTGCGATTGCTTTTTGGCGTAAATCTTCCATATCAGAATGTTTATAAACGATGATTTTCGCTCTTGATAAACGACTACCATCAATAATAGAAGCATGGTTTAATTCGTCTGAAAGAATCGCATCATTTTTATCCATAACGGCTGAAATCGCTGCCATATTACAGTTAAATCCTGATTGGTAAGCAATTGCTGCTTCTGTATGTTTAAACTTTGCAATTGTCTCTTCTAATTTAATATGCAAATCTAAAGTACCGTTAATTGTACGAACAGCTCCTGCTCCAACGCCGTACTTATGAATTGCACCAATTGCTGCTTCTTGCAAACGGCTATCTGTTGCTAATCCAAGATAGTTGTTTGAAGATAAGTTAATATATTCTTTTCCGCCAATTGTAATGATCGGTCCATTTGAACTCTCAAGCGGATCAATTACGTTATAAAGCCCCTTTGATTTTAAATCCTCTAAATTTTCTTCTAAAAATTTCGCAAGTGTTTTACTAGACATTGTGAAGCCTCCCATCGTTCATGTAAGCGGATTATTGTCTTAATAGTTCTAATAATCCCTCTACTAGCTTAACACGTTTTTAGAATTTATTATAGAAAAATAGTTTAAAGTAACCGCTTACAATTCTAGATTATATATGATTCATTACAAGAAATCTATCATTTACTTTTCATATTTGGTAGAATAAAAAAATATTTAAGGGGGCTTCAATCATGGCATTTACTGAATCTGATGTATATAATAACGAAGCATTTTTTGAACAATATATGAAACGAAGATACCGAGAAAATAGCCCAAATGAATCACTTGAAAAGCCAGCCTTCTTTCAACTCATTGGTGATGTGAAAGGAAAGAAAATCCTCGATTTAGGCTGCGGTGACGCCAAGTTTGGCGAGGAATTATTAGAGAATGGCTGCCACTCTTACACTGGTATTGAAGGCTCCGAACTTATGTATGAAAAAGCTAAAAAACAACTAGAAAATAAAAATGGAACCGTCCATTGTTTAAACCTCAAAGACTACACATACCCTCCTTCTACTTTTGATTTAGTAACGTCTAGACTCGCCTTACATTATATTGAACATCTTCCTATCATTTTTCAAAATGTGTACGAAGCTTTAAAAACAAATGGAACCTTTACTTTTAGTGTTCAACACCCTGTTATTACTTCTTCATTTGAAAGCTTGCAAACGAGCGGAAAAAGAACAAGCTGGCTCGTCGATGATTATTTTAAAATGGGAAAACGCGTTGAACCTTGGATTGATCAAGAAGTTATTAAATATCATCGTACAACGGAAGAATATTTTACATTATTACAACAAGCTGGATTTACGATTACAAATATAAAAGAAGCTACACCAAATCAAACTTATTTTCAGAGCGAAGAAGAATATGAACGACGTTTACGAATTCCCCTCTTCCTACTATTCTCTTGCGAAAAATAAAAAAGACGATGAATCATCATCGACTTTTTTATTATCTCATTGCCTGAGCAACCTCTTTACGTACACGTCTTCCTTTTCCATGCGGAATACAAAGTGGCGTCCCAAATAACGGATCCGTACTAATTTGACATTCCATTCGGAACACATCACGTACTAGCTTCTCATCCACTACTTCTTCCGGCTTACCTTGTGCATATATTTGTTTATCTTGAATGGCAACAATATTGTCTGCATAACGGCATGCTAAATTTAAATCGTGTAATACCATAACAATTGTTCTTTGTTCTGTTTCATTTAATTCAAATAATAAATCTAGCACTTCAATTTGGTGAGTCATATCTAAATATGTAGTAGGCTCATCCAGTAAAATGATATCTGTATCTTGTGCAAGCGTCATTGCAATCCAAGCACGTTGACGTTGTCCACCTGAAAGAGCATGCACATCACGCTCAGCAAATTCTGTCATACCTGTTGCTGCAAGTGCTCTTTGTACCATTTCTTCATCTTTTTCTGACCATTGCTTCAGCCATGTTTGATATGGATAACGTCCTTGCTTTACAAGCTGCAATACTGTAAGTCCTTCTGGCGCTTGCGGTCCTTGCGGTAAAATTGCCATTTGACGAGCGATTTGCTTCGTTTGCATACTTTGAATGGCTTGATTATCTAACAAAATGTCACCCGTTGTTGGCTTTAACAATCTAGCTAGTGAACGTAATAAAGTTGATTTCCCGCAACCGTTAGAACCGATAAAGATTGTAATTTCGCCTTTTGGAATTTCTAAATTCAACTCATCAATAATAATTGTTTCACCATAAGACAACGTCAAACGTTTCGTCTCCAATGCTTTTTGCATATTCATCTCCCTTTATGAATTCCGACTTTTATAAAGTAAATAAATAAAATAAGGTGCACCAATTGCTGATGTAAATACCCCTGCTGGAATTTCAAGTGGTGTGAAAACTGTACGCCCAATTAAATCTGCAGCAAGTACTAAAATTGCACCAACAATAGCCGCAACTGGGAGTAATGCACCGTATAAAGAACCAACTAGTCTTCGTGAAATATGAGGTGCCATTAAACCGACAAACCCAATTCCTCCGGCGAAGGCAACTGCGCCACCAATTAAAGCTGTACTCAGTAATAACATGAATACGCGTGACTTCGTTAAAGGAACACCAAGTCCTACCGCAATATCATCCCCTAGCTCTTGTGCATTTAAATGTCTAGCAGCTATAAATGATATTACCGTTAAAATGAGAACCCACGGCGCAAGCACCATAACGTTTTGCCATGAAGAGCCGTAAACAGTACCTGTAATCCATACATTCGCTTGACTCGCTTGATAAATTGGCGCTAACAACATAAACAAAGTCGTTGCCGCTTTCGTTAATGCCCAAAAACCAACACCAATTAAAACAAGACTAATCGGTGATAATCCATCATTTCTCCATGCAAATAAATATACAAAAAGCGCTACAATCGTTGCCCCAGCGAAGGCTGCTAACGGCATATAATGAATGCTTACGGTTAGCGCATTATTTTTATCACTGAATATAGCTAAAAATAATACAACTGCAACACTTGCACCACCTGTAATCCCGATGATATCAGGAGAAGCCAGTGGATTTCGAACGAGACCCTGTAAAATACATCCTGCTACAGCAAGTGCGATTCCTACAAGGATGGCAATTAAAATACGCGGCATACGAAACTTGTTTACAATCATATTTGACATCGCATCGCCATTTCCAGTAATCGCTTGCCATACATCATACGGAGGAATTTTCATGTCTCCCATACCTGCACTCGCAAAAAATAATCCTATTAAAACAACTAGTAAACTGAATAAGACGAGACAAGCTCGTTTATACATTAAAAACGAGAGCCCGCCTTTTCCTATACGAAACGGAATATACTTCTTCATTTGCTAAGCCCTCTCTTACGTGCAATATAAATAAAGAATGGTGCCCCGATAAACGCTGTCATAACCCCTACTGGTACTTCTTGTGGCATAATGACATATCTTGCTGCTATATCAGCTAAGATTAATAGTATTGCACCTAACAATCCGCTATACGGTACTCTCCACCTGTGATCTACTCCAACAAGAAATCTGGCAAAATGCGGAGTAACAATACCAATAAATCCAATCGGACCAGCGACTGCAACTGAACCACCAGACAACAGGACAATAATAAATAGTACGAATGATTTCATTAAAATCGTTCTTTGTCCAAGGCCTTTTGCAACGTCTTCCCCCATCATTAATGTATTTACTTTCCCTGCCATCATAAGAGATGCGATCCAGCCTACTAATAAATATGGGAATACAGATTGTAAAATTTCTAACTTTCTTCCTTGCACAGATCCGGCAAGCCAAAAAAGTACTTCTTCAAGCGCTTTTTCATTTAACACAAGTAATCCTTGCGTTAATGATGAAAATAACGCACTAATTGCGACCCCTGCTAACGTTAACTTAAGAGGCGTCGTCCCTTCTTTTCCTAAAGAACTAGAAGCAAATACAAGCACAGCTGCAATTGCTGCCCCTAAAAAGGCAATCCACGTGAAAGCTGATAATGATGTCACGGAAAAAATAAC
Source organism: Bacillus sp. K2I17 (assembly GCF_002209985.1). Taxonomy (NCBI): domain Bacteria; kingdom Bacillati; phylum Bacillota; class Bacilli; order Caryophanales; family Bacillaceae; genus Bacillus; species Bacillus sp. K2I17. The sequence continues at coordinate 70,189 of NZ_NJGF01000010.1, read as the reverse complement.
AATTGCTACAACTATGAAGAAAGCAGCACCTGAATTTAATCCAATAAAATCTGGAGAAGCAAGTGGATTCTTTGTTAAAGTTTGCATAAGACAACCGGCAATGGCTAAACTAGCACCAACACTAGCTGCAATTAATGCCCTTGGTAAACGCACATTTTGAATAATAATATGTTCATTGGAACCATTAAAATGAAAAAAAGCATCTAACGCTAATTTCCAGCTCGTATTTGTATATCCGAAAATAATACTTCCCCAAATACAAATAATGACTGCAATGATTCCAACAAATAATCCAATCCATTTTGCTTGATTTGTTTTTAATAACATGCAGCGTTTCCCCTTCAATGTATAATGATACGTTGTAAGTGTATTTCAACTTAATTCTCATTGTCAACGATAATGAGAATTATTTTCATTGATATGTATTGACAATCAAAAGATAAAAGCTTAATATCATGCTTGCTATTGAAAAAACTTCTCAGTATGTAGGGGGTACATAATGAATTTAACACGAAAGAAATCGTTTACAGTATTTGTATTTTTACTAGCCTTTTCATTGCTTTTAAGTGCTTGTGGAAAATCAAATACGAAAGAGGAAACAAAAGAAGATACAAAAAAAGAAATGATTACGGTGGAACACGCAATGGGTAAAACAGAAGTTCCTGCTAATCCAAAACGTGTAGTCATTTTAACAAATGAAGGAACTGAAGCTTTACTTGAACTAGGTGTGAAACCAGTTGGGGCTGTAAAATCTTGGACTGGGGATCCATGGTATCCACATATTAAAGATAAAATGAAAGATGTAAAAGTTGTTGGTGATGAAGGACAAGTGAACGTGGAAACAATCGCTTCTTTAAAACCAGACTTAATTATCGGTAACAAAATGCGTCACGAAAAAGTGTACGAGCAACTAACAGCAATTGCACCTACTGTGTTCTCTGAGACGCTACGTGGTGAATGGAAAGATAACTTCAAATTTTATGCAAAAGCATTAAATAAAGAAAAAGAAGGTCAAAAGGTTTTAGCTGATTACGATAAAAGTATGAAAGATTTAAAAGCTAAACTAGGCGATAAAGTAAATCAAGAAATCTCTATGGTTCGCTTCATGCCTGGTGATGTTCGTATTTATCATGGTGATACATTCTCTGGTGTTATTTTAAAAGAGCTTGGATTTAAACGCCCTGGTGACCAAAATAAAGACGACTTTGCAGAGCGTAACGTGTCTAAAGAACGTATTTCAGCAATGGATGGTGATGTATTATTCTACTTCACATTCGACAAAGGAAACGAGAAAAAAGGCTCTGAATTAGAAAAAGAATATATCAATGATCCTCTATTTAAAAATTTAAATGCAGTAAAAAATGGTACAGCATACAAAGTTGACGACGTTATTTGGAATACAGCTGGTGGTGTAATGGCTGCTAACCTACTATTAGATGATATCGAAAAACGCTTTGTTAAATAATATTTCCTTAACCAGCTCCCCTTCTATGGAGCTGGTTATTTTTCAATTCACTTAAATGTCACATTATTTCATTTTGTATTTTTATTCTCAATATGTTATATTGTAAAAGTAAATAGAATATATTTTCTCTATATCAGAATAAATATTTTAATCTAAATTTTCTGATTAATCACTATTTTATTTTCTTTTAGAATTCAATTATTACATTTGAAAACGCTTATTATCTAGTTTTCAGGGAAAAATACAGTAACGGTTGAAGAAAAATAGATTTTTTTAGGAATTTTCTTTCTATTTCCATATAATTCTATTGACTTCTAAATATTTTGTGAATTAAAATAATTACATAAATATCCGTTATACAGGATTAGGGGGAAACAAACATGGATGCAGCTTTAAAATTAGACAAAGCTGGAGAGCAACAATCACCAAAAAAACATCCACCAGGATTATATTTGTTGTTCTTTACAGAGGCATGGGAAAGATTTAGTTATTACGGAATGCGTGGCTTATTAGTTCTTTATTTAACAACGAGCTTAGTAAGCGGCGGTTTAGGATTTGATAAAGCAGTTGCTGTACAAATATACGGTATTTTCACAATGTTAGTATACTTCACTCCGATTATTGGTGGTTGGTTAACTGACCATTTCATTACGAAACGCCATGCCATTACTATTGGTGGTATCATTATGGCAATTGGTAACTTTGTACTATTTTCAATGAACACTAAAACTGGACTATTTTTAGGATTAGGATTATTAGTTATTGGTAACGGATTCTTCAAACCAAATATTTCGACTTTATTAGGTCAATTATATAGCAAAAACGACTCTCGTCGTGATAGTGCCTTCACTATCTTCTACATGGGAATTAACTTAGGGGCTCTTATCGCTCCATTCATTTGCGGTTACTTCGCAGATTATAGATACGGTTTCTTAACAGCTTGTATCGGTATGATCATTGGACAGCTTGCTTTTAATTTCTTAGCACCTCGTTACTTAGGATCTATCGGAACAACTGTTGTCGGTAAAAAGTCTAAAGAAAAAAATGCAAAAGCAATTGAGAAAAAACCTTTAACAACACAAGAGAAAAAACGTACTACTGCAATTTTAATTTTAACTTGTTTCGTTGTATTCTTCTGGGCAGGATTTGAACAAGCTGGTAGTTCTTTAACACTTTACACAGATAAGTTCGTGGATCGTACAATTGGTGGATTTACAATTCCAACACCTTGGTTCCAATCTGTAAACCCACTATTCATTATCTTACTAGCATTACCGGTTTCTGCATTATGGATTAAACTTTCAAAAACGAAAAATGGTGACTTAAAAATCCCAACAAAAATGGCATTTGGTATGATTTTACTAGGGATTGGATATTTAGTTCTAACTTTAGCTGTATTAAAAACTGGTAGCGATGAAGGTAATATTGCAATGAAAGCAAACTTACTATTCATTGTATTCACTTACATGTTCCATACAATCGGTGAATTATTCTTATCACCAATCGGATTATCTATGGTAAGTGCAATCGCTCCTGTTAAATTAGCATCATTATTAATGGGTGTATGGTTAGCTGGTACTGGCTTCGCAAACTTATTAGCAGGACAATTAGCTGCCTTCACTCAATCTTTAGGATATTTAGAAGTATTCGCAAGCATCGGTGTTATCGTAATCGTGCTAGGATTAGTACTTCTTATGTTCTCTAAGAAAATTGCACATATGATGGAATAGGAAATAAAAAGACGCTTCTAAACATTTAGAAGCGTCTTTTCTATTACTTCTCCTCTAAAGCCGTCACGTTCACGTGAACGCTTTCTCCAGGATTAGATACATCATACACTTGAGCAACTCCACTCTGCTCGTCACAGCTCTCAATCCATACTGGTACGCCCTCATATGTAACGTCAATGCTACTTGAAGAAGATAAGATTTGTTTCACACGTTTTACATCCATACTACTACTCCTCCTTTTCCTTACTACACTCCTTTCTATCTTTTCTTTTCCCTTTAGAATATATTCCATATAACAACATGTTAATTGATAACCTTTTCTTCCTTACATGCTAACATTTACTCTCATATCACCTTTCTGACAAATAAAAAAAGACGTATATCCCACACGTCTTTTTCCATAATATTCAAATTTTAAGAAAATAATGTTTTTACAACTTCACTTACTTTATCATTATGAATTTGATAATACACTTCTAGTCCTCGTCTTTCAAAGCGCACTACTTTATTTTGTTTTAATTTCGTTAAATGTTGCGAAACCGTTGATTGTGGAATTTCTAACACTTCCTGTAATTGTGTTACATTACAAGTTCCACGTTGCATTAGTTCCATTACTAGGCGTAAACGTAACGGATGCGCTAACGCTCTTAACATTTGTACATCTTCTTCTGAAATACGACATTCGAATTGATTTTGGCTCATAAAGTTCCCCTCATTTTCGTTTTTATTTTCTTTTTATTTATTTATATATCTGTTCTTATATTTCCTGTTACGACATAACTTTATCAACCTATAATGCTGAAAATTTTTTCCACCTTTATCAGGAAAGAATTCAGGAAAAATTCCTTGCTGATTTTGAATATTATACTATATGATATAATGAAAAAGCAAAAGTAAGGGCTATGAATACTTTGCTTACAAACGTTGTTTTATCAAGCTTTTTGTTATATTTTCACCTCACTGCAACGTACAGTAACGATATTGTAAAATACCGTCTATAATTGATAACCTATCGTAACGTATTCGGGTTATATTTAACCTCTTTGTTATGCTAAAAGGAATTTTCAGTAAAAAAAGATAATGTAATATTAAAAATTGACTTATTGTTGTTTTAATTCGTATTGTACTTGCTCAGACTGTTATTCAAAACTTCCTATTAAATGCATTTGGTTTCTCTTTCTTACTAGATCAACTCAGACCAGCATGTGACACCTATCAAATTTCAACATCCTATATACTTAATGCAAAGACGTCATCTAACATATAAGATTAATGATATACGAACAAATAAAACAATATAGAAATAACTTCAAAAAGCAAACTCAAATCTATTTGAGTTTGCTTTTTGTCTACTTTATGAACAAAGCATTTCTTTTAATACTATTATGGAATAATTATACTTTTTTACGTTGACAATAGTGTTGAAGGAGAATATACTAAGCATGTAAGTTGATTGTGAATTGTTTCACAAATAATGTGAATTTCTTCACATAAAATAGATAGGAGTTGTCATTATTATGAGTACTTGGACACAAATTTATGACCCATTAAACAATATTTGGTTATCTGCACTAATCGCAGCACTTCCAATTTTCTGCTTCATCATTTGTTTAATGGGACTGAAAATGAAAAGTTACATGGCTGGTCTTTACAGTGTGATTGTCGCTATTATTCTTGCTATATTCGTTTATAAAATGCCAGCAACCGTAGCTGTAGCATCTGCCGGATTCGGTGTTTTATCTGGATTTTATCCAATTTGTACTATCGTTATCGCAGCAATTTTCCTTTACAAATTAACTGTTAAAACAGAGCAATTCAACATCATTCGTGATAGTATTTCAAGCATTACAAATGATCAACGTTTACAAGTATTATTAATCGCTTATTCTTTCGGTGCTTTCTTAGAAGGCGCAGCTGGTTTAGGGGTTCCAGTTGCTATTACAGCTGCATTACTTGTGGGTATGGGCTTCAATCCATTAAAAGCAGCAGGTATTTGTTTAGTAGCTAACATCGCTGGTGGTGCTATGGGTGCTATGGGTATCCCAGTTACAGTACCAGCACAATTAACTGAGCTAGACGCATTAACTATCGGTCGTCAAACTGTTCTTATTTTACCATTCATTAGTATTGTTTTACCTTTCTTACTTGTTTCAATGGTTGATGGAATTAAAGGTATTAAAGAAACTTGGCAAGGTATTCTTGTAAGTGGTTTTTCTTTCGCTATAACTCAGTTCCTTGTGACTTACTTCTTAGGTGCAGAACTTACTAATATTTTCGCAGCCGTTGTAAGTATGGTTTCTCTAGCATTATTCTTACGTGTTTGGCAACCAAAATCTTCTTCTACAGAAGAAAAACAAGAAAAACAAGAATCTCATACATTCAATCAAATTTTATATGCTTGGTCTCCATTCGTATTCTTAACTGCATTCGTAACAATCTTTAATTTAAAACCAATTAAAGCTTTATTTGCTCCGGATGGCGCACTAGCAAACTTAGTATTTAACATTCAGTTCCCTGGTCTTCATAATGCTGTTATGAAAACTACACCAATTACAAAAGCTGATACACCTTTCGCGGCTGTTTTCAAGTTTGATGTATTCTCATCTACAACTACTGCAATCGTATTAGCAATTATTGTTTCACTTATCGTTTACCGCGTAAAAGGTAAAATGGTTAAAGAATTAATAGTAGAAACAATGAAAGAACTAAAAGCTCCAGTATATACAATCTGTAGCGTTATCGCTTTAGCCTACGTAGAGAACTACTCTGGTATGTCATCTACACTTGGACTGGCATTCTCTTCTACTGGTAATGCATTCCCAGTTCTTTCTCCAATCTTAGGATGGATTGGCGTATTCATTACAGGTTCAGTAGTATCAAGTGGTTCATTATTCGCACCGCTTCAAGCAGTAACTGCAGATCAATTAAATATCGTTCCTTCTACTCTTGTTGCATTAAACGTAGTAGGTGGTACAATGGCAAAAATGGTTTCACCACAATCTGTAGCCGTTGCTTGTGCAGCAGTTGGACTAGTTGGTAAAGAGTCTGCCCTATTTAAAACAGCGATGAAATACAGTTTAATCTTCTTAGCTATTATTAGCTTACTTCAATTAAACTCTGTATTTAATATCTTTTAAAAAAACACCGATCCATTTGGATCGGTGTTTTTTTTCATATTACATCTTCTTATTCTTTAATAAAGAAGCTCCAGCAATTTCAGGATGCGTCATTTCGAATGGATCTAAAATAATATCCAATTCTTCTTCTGTCAGTACACCATGTTCTAAACATAGCTCCCTAACAGATTTTCCTGTTTCAATTGCTTCACGTGCAATACGAGATGCTGCTTCGTAACCAATATGAGGGTTCACCGCTGTAATAATTCCAACACTTTTCTCTACATATTGCTTCAGCAATTCTTCATTTGCTGTAATTCCTTTAATACAATATTCACGGAATACACGGAATCCGTTATTCATAATACTAATAGATTGAATTAAATTAAATACGAGTACAGGCTCCATTACGTTTAACTCTAATTGTCCTGCTTCTGATGCTAAGCAAATTGTATGATCATTACCAATTACTTGGAAAGCAACTTGATTAATTACTTCTGCCATAACAGGATTTACTTTACCTGGCATAATAGATGAACCTGGTTGGCGAGCTGGTAATTGAATTTCCGCCAATCCAACACGTGGACCAGATGCCATAATACGAAGATCATTTGCAATTTTAGACATATTCATCATACATACTTTTAATGCGGCAGATACTTCTGTGTATGCATCTGTGTTTTGCGTTGCATCAACTAAATGCTCGGCACCAACAAGTGGTAATCCGCTAAATGTTCGCAAGTGTTTAACCACTTGTTCAATGTACGTAGGGTTTGCATTTAATCCCGTACCAACAGCTGTCGCCCCCATGTTCACTTCATATAAATGTTGGCGAGACTGTTTAATTCTTTTTATATCACGCTCAAGCACTCGGCTATACGCTTCAAATTCTTGTCCAAGACGAATCGGAACAGCATCTTGTAAATGTGTACGTCCCATTTTAATGACGTGGTCGAACTCTTTTGCTTTTTCACGGAAAGCAGCATGAAGTTCTTCCATTGTAATAAGAAGTTCTTCTAACATCATAAGAGTTGCAATATGAATTCCCGTTGGAAACGCATCATTCGTTGATTGAGCCATGTTCACATGCGTGTTTGGGCTAATTTTCACATATTCGCCTTTTTCACATCCCATACGTTCTAAAGCTCGATTAGCGATTACTTCATTTGTATTCATATTAATAGAAGTTCCAGCACCGCCTTGGATTGGATCCACGATAAATTGATCATGGAATTTCCCATCAACAATTTCTTGCGCTGCCTCTGCAATTTCATATCCAATGTCTTTAGCTAAGTAACCAGTATCCATATTTGCAAGTGCCGCCGCTTTTTTCACAATTGCCATTGCCGTAATGAGTGACGGATGAATGCGATATCCTGTAATCGGGAAGTTTTCTACAGCACGTAATGTTTGTACCCCATAATAAGCTACACTCGGTACTTCCTTTTCACCTAAAAAATCTTTCTCTATACGTATATCCTTCGTTGCTATCATTTTCATCACCTATACTTTTCATTCTAAATCCTTATCTAAAAAATTCGCCTCTAAAAAAACGAGTATCATTCAGAAGAATTTTTCAGTATCCACCTTCACTATATAGCACCTTTTTTGAAAGCGCAAACATTTATTTTTCTATATATACCTTTTATAAAGTGAAACTTTAATCAGTGGGGGTTTTGTTGATCCCCCACCTAACTTCTTCGCTTTCGCTGAATTTTGAAGTAGGGGTCTTACTGCCCACAAATAGCGGGATAAAAATTTATAGAAAATCATTCTTCTACCTTCTTTATTTCCACTCGTTTAATTTGATGCATATCCTTTTCAAGAACTTTAAAAGAAAAGCCGTGTTTTTCAATAATATCTCCTTCAGCAACGATTTGCTTTTGTACCATAATCCAGCCACCAATTGTATCTACATCAGCAGCGATTAAGTGTAGGCCAAATAAATCATTTACTTCACTAATAAGCACTTTTCCCTCTACGATTTTATAGCCTTCACTTATATGCTCTATAGGCGGGTGTTCATCTTCATCGTATTCATCTCGGATTTCTCCAACAATTTCTTCTAAAATATCTTCTAGTGTAACGATCCCCGCTGTACCACCATATTCATCATATAATACAGCTAATGGAATTCGTTTTCTTTGCATTTGTAATAGCAAATCATGAATAGGAATATTTTCTAACACTTCAATAACTGGTCTTGTATATGGCTTAATCGAGCACCCCTCGTCTCGATTACCATCCATATAACGAATAAATAAATCCTTTACATTAACCATCCCAATAATTTCATCTTTATCTTCACCAAATACGGGATATCTCGTGTACTTTTCTTGTGCGATTATTTTAATATGTGTTTCAAATGGTTCGTCCTCATATAAACCTACAACTTCCGTACGAGGTACCATAATTTCCTTTGCGACTCTATTATCGAATTCAAAAATATTATTTACATATTTAAATTCCCTTTGATTAATCTCTCCGCTCTCATAACTCTCGGATAAGATTAATCGTAATTCTTCCTCCGAATGAGCAACTTCATGTTCAGAAGCCGGATGTAATCCGAATAACCCTGTCACAAGCCTTGCAGAACCATTTAAAGCCCAAATAAACGGATACATTACTCGGTAAAAGTAAATAATTGGCTTCGATAATAATAAGCTAACTTGTTCTGCCCTTTGTATAGCGAGCGTCTTCGGAGCAAGTTCACCAATGACAACATGTAAAAACGTAATAACTGCAAAGGCAATAATAAATGAAACTGTACTTGCAATTGCAGGAGATAGGTGTAGTTTTAAAAACAACGGCTCGAGTATATGTTTTATAGTGGGCTCTCCTAACCACCCAAGCCCTAAAGCAGTAATTGTAATACCTAACTGACATGCTGATAAATACTCATCTAAATTCGAAGTTACTTTTTTAGCTGCCAATGCTCCTCGTCGTTTCTCACTAACGAGTTGATCAATACGACTGCTACGTACCTTAATAATTGCAAACTCAACAGCCACAAAAAATGCTGTTAACGCAATAAGGATGGCTACCATCAATAATTTTAAAATATCCACATATGTCCTTTAGCTTTCTTAGCTAAAGTTACACCTCCTTTAAAAAAGAAGTTTCACTTTAGTTTCTTCATTTATTTGAAAGCAACCCTATATAAAATTCACCAATTTCAAGCCTCATACAATTCTAAAGGCAAGCCATCAGGATCTTGGAAAAAGACAAATTTTTTATCCGTAATTTCATCCATACGTATCGCTTCAGTCTCCACACCGCATTGTTTTAAATGGTTTACAGCTTCTTCTATATTTGTAACAGCAAATGCTAAATGTCTAAGTCCAGCTGCTTCTGGAAAATTCGGGCGCTCAGGTGGACTAGGAAATGAAAATAATTCAATTTGATACTCTTCCCCTACACATAAATCTAACTTATAAGAATCTCGTTCTTTTCTATATACTTCATTTATCGCTTTAAAACCTAATATCCGAGTATAAAAATCCTTTGACAGTTCATAATTCGAACAAATAATTGCAACGTGGTGCACTCTACATATATTCATGCTCTCTCTATTCCTTTCTTTACCAAAGATGCATATTCTCCCTTGAAATGAAAAACATATATAGCAGAATATCTCTTTTAGGGGGCTCACTATGAAATTTATTACTTTTTTCGTGGGACTTATCGTTGTTTTCTTCCTTGCTTATATTGCTAGCAACAATAAGAAACATATTAAATTTAAACCAATTTTCATCATGCTTATTATACAGTTGATTTTAACCTATTTATTATTAAATACAGAAATCGGCCTCATACTTATTCGGGTCATTTCCAGTCTGTTTACAAAGCTACTCGAGTATGCTGCTGATGGTATAAACTTTGTATTTGGCGGTCTTGCCAATAAAGGTGAAATGTCATTTTTCCTTACTGTATTATTACCAATTGTCTTCATTTCCGTCTTAATTGGTATACTACAACATTTCAAAATACTACCATTTTTTATTCATTGGATCGGTTACTTCCTTAGCAAAATAAATGGTCTTGGGAAATTAGAATCTTACAACGCTATCGCCTCTGCCATTGTCGGCCAATCAGAAGTTTTTATTACAGTTAAAAAGCAATTAGCTCAAATTCCAAAACACCGTCTTTATACACTTTGTGCTTCTGCCATGTCAACCGTATCTATGTCTATCGTAGGTGCCTATATGACAATGATTGAGCCTAAATATGTAGTAACCGCACTCGTTCTCAATTTATTTAGTGGTTTTATTATCATACTCATCATCAATCCTTACGACGTGAAAGATGACGAAGATATTTTAGAAATTAAAGGCGAAAAGCAAAGCTTTTTTGAAATGCTTGGAGAATACATTCTAGATGGCTTTCGCGTAGCCATCGTTGTCGGCGCTATGCTCATCGGATTCGTCGCATTAATTAGCTGCATTAATGACCTATTCCTCATTATATTCGGCATTACTTTCCAGCAATTAATCGGCTACGTATTTGCGCCTGTTGCATTCCTTATCGGTGTACCAAGTTCTGAAATTGTCACAGCTGGTAGCATTATGGCAACGAAGCTTGTAACGAATGAATTTGTGGCAATGATGGACCTTAGTAAACTTTCTAATAGCCTTTCTCCCCGTACAGTGGGTATCATTTCTGTTTTCCTCGTTTCTTTTGCCAACTTTTCTTCTATCGGCATTATTTCAGGTGCAGTAAAAGGGTTAAACGAAGAACAAGGAAACGTCGTTGCCAGATTTGGCCTTAAATTACTATATGGAGCTACTCTCGTTAGCATTTTATCTGCAATTATCGTAAGCATTATGTTGTAATTAGGTAAAATTTTATCATTTTCTTATCCCTATCTTTTGTATACAATAACGAATAGGTGTCTTATAAATAATCAAGACATCTATTTTTTATACATGTACAATCGCTTTTATTTAGCGTACAATATTTTTTATGTGTTTGAATGCGCTTCTAGATGTATACACTTTGATAGTTTTAAAGGAGAAAAATGATGAAATCCGATATGAACAAAGACACCCGAGCCAAAAACGGACGCTCAAAGAAAAAACGCCTACTTTGGTTCCTTCTTATTCCATTACTGATTATAGCACTTGGAGCAGGGGGCTACTCCTTCCATATATACAGTAAAGCAAAGTCTGTATTAAGTAATGCCTATTCTGAACTGGGCCGCGGGGATAAATCCAGCAAACGTGAAAAAGCTGTGAAACCTATGACTGACAACATTTCCGTACTTATTATGGGTGTTGATGAAAGTGATATTAGGGACAAGAGTTATGGAAAAGCAACTCGTACGGATGCGCTATTACTTGCAACAATTAATAAAAACGATAAATCTGTTAAACTTGTGAGTATTCCACGTGACTCACGTGTCTACATTAAATCACGTGATAAATACGATAAAATTACACATGCGCACGTATTCGGTGGTGTGGACAGCACAATTGATACAGTAGAGAACTTTTTAGATGTTCCAGTTGATTACTATGTAAAATTCAACTTTAAATCATTTATCAAGATTGTCGATTCTCTTGGTGGTATTACTGTCGATGTTCCGGTTGAGTTTACAGAACAAAATAGTAAAGACGAAGCAGATGCAATTCACCTCAAAAAAGGACGTCAACATTTAAATGGAGAAGAGGCATTAGCACTAGCTAGAACTCGTCATATCGATAGTGATTATATGCGCGGTCAACGACAACAGCTTGTTTTAGAAGCTATTGCTGCAAAAGTACTATCTCTTAATTCCATTAATAAAATCGGTGGCCTATTAGACGCTGTCGATAAAGACTTAAAAACAAATTTAACTTTTGATGATATGATGACAATTGCCAAAAATTCAATGGATTCCAATTTAAAAATGGACAAAATGCAAGTAGAAGGTACTGATAAATATATAGGTGGTATTTATTATTACGTTCCAAATGAAAAAAGCGTCAATAATATTTCGACAACACTACAAGAACATCTCGGTGTTACGAATAAAAATGAACATAAAAAATTATAATAAAAAGGCTGCTAGATCTTTCTAGACAGCCTTTTTATTATAATTTTCAACATATTTCTCGTGCATATTGTGACAAAAAGAGACAATTATTACAACAGTGTAACATTTTTTATAAAAACATTACACGCATAGTGGAAATAATAGTATACTAGTACGTACATAATGTTATTTTCATCATTTTTATACAAAAAATGTAATACATATATTTATACAAAAATTTCTGGGGGGAAATAAATGAAGCTAAGTAAAATACTGATCGGTTCTGCAATTACTGGAGGCATATTACTTTGTGTAGGCGGTGTTGGTGGATATCAATATGTATCCAAACTAAATAATCAATTAGATACTACTGCATTACCAAATACTACATTTGAAGGTATTTCTCTCGATGGAAAAAATAAAAAAGATATTCAAGCAATTATTAATCAAAAGGTAACTGAATTAGATCAAAAATCTCTTACCTACATATTCCAAAATGATAAACAAACGTACACATGGAAAGATTTGGGGGTAAATTATAAGGAAAAAGATATTATCGACAAAATCTTTAAAGAACAAGAAGGAAACGCAATGAATCGTTACCAAATGCGGAAGCAGGCCGAAAACGGTGAATTAAAACGTGACTACAAATTAACAGCTCAATTAAATACAACTGCTTATGAAAGCTTTATGAAGGATAAATATAATGACACATTAAAAAATCCTGTTAATGCAGAATTAAGTGTTGAAGGCTCTACAGTAAATATTAGCCAAAGTCAAAATGGAGAAAAAATTGATAAAGGAAAATTAACTGATTTAACGCAGCAGGCCATTACTTCTGGCTCATCGGACGTTACATTACCAGTTACACTCTTAAAACCTGAGCGTTCTACAGAAGATATACAGAAAATGGGGATTAAAGAAGTAATTGCTGAATATTCAACTCCAATGGCTGGTCGGAATGGAAACCAGTCCTATAACGTAAATAAGTCAGCTAATACTTTAAGTGGAGTTATTGTCGCACCTGATGAAACGTTTAGTTTTAATGGCCGTGTTGGCGTAACGGATGCTGCCCATGGTTATAAATCCGCAGCAGTATTTTCACAGGGTAAAGTTATACAAAGTGCAGGCGGAGGCGTTTGCCAAGTTAGTAGCACTTTATATAGCGCAGCTTTAAGAGCAGATTTAGGAATTGTTTCTCGAAGCAATCATTCTATGCCCGTAAATTATTTACCACTTGGGCAAGATGCAGCAGTGGCAGATTATGGTCCTGATTTAAAATTTAAAAACAATACAGGCAATCATATTTATATTCAAGCATTTTCAAATGGCGGTAGTATTACTACTCGCATTTTTGGTACAAATACTGGTAAAAATGTTGAAGTTTCTTCTCAAGTAGTTAGTAGAACTGGTGATAAAATAACAGCGGTTACGTATAAAAAAGTAACACAAAACGGTGAAGTAGTATCAAATGGACAAATTTCAAAAAGCGTATATAAAAGTGCCCCAACACAATGAGACACCATCAAATTGGCAAACAAAAAAGGCGTGATCTATTCACGCCTTTTTCTTTTGCAATAATAGTAAAAAAGCTTCAAGATGGTCTTTCGTTTCTTCTAAAGACCACATGCGATTTCCTTGCTTCGCAGCTAATACACACGCCTCTTCCCAAGCGTTTTTTTTCTTCATATATAATAATTCATTGCGTAATTTCAAAACAATTTCTTCATCTTCTTGCTCTATAAACTCTTCCATCACGCCTACTATTTCATCCTCATGGATACTTAACGTACAATACGATTTGAGAAAATATTGTAATGTCGTATACATATTTACTCCCCCTTCTTATTTATCAGATGGATAAGAAGTAATGATCTTATATCCTAAATCTCCTGACTTATCTCTCGCCAAAACAGTAACAGTTTTTACTAACTTGTCTTTTACATTCATATTTTTCTTTATTACCGTTTTTCCAACTGGGAATGAATGAGTTGTATTTAATACGAGACGAGCCTCTTTAGAATTTTTTAACCAATCTTGAATTTCCTTATCATGCTGCTTCAAACTATCTTTTACAGCTTTCGTCGCTGTTTCCTTATCATAGTATGTACTTGCCGCTGATACTTTATCTGTCTTCAAGCGATTCTTCAAATCCTCTTCTGATTTTCCTACATGTCTTTCAATCGTATGACCATTTTTAGGTGGCCCTTCCATTTCATCTAAAATATTATCACTAATTTTTTCTACTGATGTCGATTGATTCCCTGTTTGTTTCTCTGTTTTTTGTTCTTTTCCTGCACATCCACTTAAGATCAGCATTAATGCCAATAAACTACTCAAGAGAAGACTACTTATTCGTTTCATAATATCACCTCTTCCATGATTATTATCGTAACTTCACTAAAAGTCAATTTCACAACGAAAAAACATATACATTTTTAAAATTCCTCATCAATTTTGCCATATTACCACCCTAGTTTCATCAAACTACTATTTTGGACCCTCTCCGAAATATACCCCTATGTTTTTATAATTATTTCCCAGATTAAACCACCCCTAAAATAGCTAAACATCCCCTTTAAAAACAGAGTTTTTTGGTGATTTTATAAAAAATAAAATATACCCCTAATTTTATATACCTAATACCCATATAAGGTATATCGATGGTGTTTTATCAACTTTTTCTACATTATGTAAATTTGTGCTTGCCTACACAATGGAAATATGGTGTAATGCAAAAAAAGATAAAGGATTTTAAACAATGGCTGAAACAATTCAAAACTTCTTAACAGACTATTATTCAATCGCAATTCCACTTAGTATCTTAATTAACGTCATCATCAGTCTTTTAGGTTTTATCCCTAGTATTTTTTTGACCGCTATTAACATACAGCTCTTTGGTGTAACAAACGGGACCATTATTTCGATCGCAGGTGAGGCATTAGGGGCTATTATCTCGTTTTATATTTATCGTATAGGCCTTCAGAAATTCACTCACAACAAAGCAAATAAGTATCCAAAGGTAGAACGCCTACTTTATGTAGAAGGTAGAGAGGCCTTTCTACTCGTTCTATCGTTTCGATTCATACCTTTCATCCCATCAAGTATCGTTACTTTATTTGCCGCTCTAGGCAAAATGTCATTACTCTCTTTCAGTATTGCCAGCACAATAGGTAAAATACCGGCTTTGTTAATCGAAGTATATTCTGCCTATCATGTCATGAATGGAACGAATGAAGCGAAGTGGATTGTAACAATAGCGGGTTGTGTTGGATTGTTTTATTTGTGGAAAAAATGGAGAAAAAAATAAAGAAGGAGCATAGGCTCCTTCTTTATTTTTGAAGTATTTTATTAATAATACTCTCTTAAACCCTTAGTTTACACCAACAGCACTAAATGATTGCTTCACTGCTGCTACTTCCGCAGAAGTCGCACCATATAAATCAGCTGCAGCTTGTACTGCACCAGCACGAGCTTGGCTAAATGTAGTAGATTGCGTGAAATATTGTGTATTTGCACGGTAATAAATTGCACCTAACTTATCTTTACCAATACCAGTTACAGTTACACCAGAATGTGTACCACCATTTGCTAATAAATAAGCTTGTTTGTTAATGATACCACTGTTCGTATGAACTCCACCGTTATCACTTGAACCAGTGTAACGCTTAGAATAATGATCTGGATCACCATATTTCGCCGGATCACTCATAGAGCGAAGTGCGTCTCCTGCTTTACCAGGCGTGTAAATATCTTCACCAATCTCCCAATCTGGATTACGGTTATCATAGAACTCTACTAATGTACCAAAGATATCAGAAATTGCTTCATTTAATGCTCCTGATTCATTTTGATAAATTAAATTCGAGCTATTTTCCGTAACCGCATGCGTTAATTCATGACCAATTACATCAATCCCACCAGATAATGAAGTAAACGTTACACCATCACCATCTCCGTATACCATTTGTGATCCGTTCCAGAATGCATTATTATAATTACTTCCGTAATGAACTGTTGATTTTAACGGCGCTCCTGCATCATTAATAGAATTTCTATTAAATGTAGCTTTATAGTAATCATATGTTTTACCTGCATAGTAATGAGCATCTACCGCTGCTGCATCATACGCTGCATTGAAAACATTATCTGCATCTGCCCATAATGTTCCTGGTAATGTTGAACGATTTTTCGCATCATATGTGAAAATCGTTGCCCCGCGTGTATTATCTTGTAAGTAGTAAGATGATCCAGATAACGTTGTATTAAGCGATTTCGTATCTCCTAATACCCCTTTACCAGTTCCTACTTTATTTGTTCCTGTTACAGGCTTTACAACTGCTTTTGCATCTTGCTTAGGAGCCTCTTGTTTAACTGGTGACTTATCATCATTCGTCACATGATCGATTGTATTAAACTTATTTAATACTTTACCGCTTTCTGCTTCAATGAAATAGTAGTAGTTTCCTGGGCTTGGATCTAAGAAGTTTAGATTTACAACGTATGCATATGTTGTTTCTTCACCATTTTGATATACATATAAGTCCGCTTTTGGTTCTACCTCATACTTAGGTGTAACACCTAAATCTTTTTGCGCAATTTCAATTGCTTTTGCGCCCTCGATCTTATTTTTATTCTTCAACTTTTCTTTTTTGTCTAAATCAGGTGCAACTGTTCCAGACAATACTTTTAAAGAACCATCTTTACTTACATGAGCTACTTGAGTAGAACCCCATACAGGTACTCCTTCGTATACTTGTTGCATACGTACTACTGTTGAATCAGTTACAGCATCTTTTTTCACTTGTTTTACTTTGAAAGAATCTTGCGCACTCTTTTCCCCTAACTTATAATCACCTTTTGCTGCGTTTAAGTAATCAAACACAACAGATTCTGCTTTCTTACCAGTCGCTCCAGTTAGATCACCAGAAATAAACTCTGGTGACTGTACTGTCTCATTGTACTTCTTCGTAGAGAGCACATTTTTAGAATCTGCAAATGCAGAGCCTGTCCCTCCAAACGTTGTAACTGCCATTCCTGCCGCTAACACTAACGCTAAACTTTTCTTTTTCATGAATCTTCCCCCTAATAAATTATTTTTTGAAAAAGAGTAGTTTTATCGTAGCACTATGTTTCCACTATTAATATACTAAAAATTCAAATAATTATTTTCTCAAGTTTTGTAGAATTTTGAGGAACAAATATTGAAAAAACCCCTTTCCGATTGGAAAGGGGTTTTTATTAAGAATTTATTACTTCTATTAGTTCTTTAGCTTGACCATACATATCTCCAGTCCAAGCATATTGAGGTTCTAACACTACTAATATAGCCACTAATGCTAGTGCACCAAAAATCATTTTCTTCATATTCATCTTCCTCCCTTTTCTTCTAATAAATTAATAGTTAGTCTATAATACCGATTACTTTCTTGGAATTCTAATACTTCTTCATGATATTTTGCTAATTCTAAATATACCTTTTTTAAATCTTTTTTATTTTCCTCTTGCTTAAAAAATGTTAAAGCTTCTGTTTCTAAAAACTTTTTATACACCCCCTTCTCTTCAAAATATTTATATTGAAGTATTAAAAGTGTATATAACATACTTTTATACTTCTCATCTCTTTTCGCAACTTCTATCCCTTTATTAATCCACTCTTTTACTTCTTCAAATTCCTTCAATTCAATACATTGCAATGCAATCTCATATACAGCATCAATATAATCTAAATCTTCTTCCTTCTTGTATTGTAAACATTGTAAATAATACTCTTTCGCTTTTGCATAATCCTTTAAATGGTAATGTAAATACCCCATGTTATTTAGAGCAATCGCTGTTATGTTATCTTTATCCGCAAAAGAATTAGCCTCTCTTAAAATATTTCTATAAATTCCTAAAGCTTCGTTATATTGTTTTTTCTGTATATAACTTAACCCTATCAATAACTGGCAATTAATCACATGACGAAATTTATATTCATTCTTAAAGCCTTCCATAGCTAAATGAGCAAAATGTAAAGCCATATGTTCTATTTCTAATTCATTATAAACAAGAGCTAAATTATAATAGATTCCAGTTTCATAATAGCCTTGTTCTTTCGCCATCACTTCAGTTTGAACTAAATAATCTAAGGCCGTTTTATATTTATGCTGTAAAAAATAATATAGACCTTTACTATACGTATATAATAATTTCTGAAATGGCGAATACTTTTTGTACATCTTTTTTAATCTCTCTAATTCTTCTTCAACAGCCAGAAAATCTCGTTTCATAATTAAATAACGCGTATACAGCAGTTTATAATAATTTATAATTTCAAAATCCAAAACATGCTTCATTTCACCTTGCAACTCTTCATATATGCGTTCTACTTGCGGCTTGTCCAAATGAACTAGTGCATTCAACCATTCATCTAGCTTCCCCTTCACATCTTCTTCTACATCTCTCAAATCCGTCACGGCAATTTCTAACCTTGTGCAGAGCAATTGTAGAATTTCTTCTGATGCCTCGATCTTTCCATTTTCGATTTTACTTAAGTATGAGACAGAACAAATGCCCTGACATAATTCTTCTTGTGTCATTTTTTGCTGTAGCCGTTTATAAAAGACTTGTTTGCCTATTTTTTCTAATGTTTGTTGCATTGTCCTCCTCCATTCTCATTACCCCCATTACTCTAATAATACATAAAATCTTGAGAAATATAAATTGATAAATGTTAATTTTCTAAAAAATATGCATTATTTCATTTTTTTCCCTCTTGACTACACTTTCATATCCATTCTTTGCTACGAGCGATGAAAAATTGGTATACTATAACCAAATTATGGAGGTGTTTTCGCGATGACTTATTATAAAGACGATAGCTATGCCTTACATACAGATTTATATCAAATTAATATGGCTTATACATATTGGAAAGATGGTATTCATAATCGCCGCTCGGTGTTTGATTTATACTTTCGAAAGCTTCCATTCGAGAACGGTTATGCTGTTTTTGCTGGCCTTGAAAAGATTGTAGAGTACATAGAAAACTTCAGCTTTACCGAAAGCGATATCGCTTATTTAGCAGAATTACAATTTGAAGAAGAATTCCTTCATTATTTACAAAATATGAAATTCACTGGGACCGTTCGAAGTATGCAAGAAGGTGAAGTTGTATTTAATAACGAGCCTTTATTACGTGTTGATGCACCGCTCGGCGAAGCACAAATTATTGAAACTGCCCTGTTAAACATTGTGAATTACCAAACATTAATTGCAACAAAAGCTGCTCGTATGAAGCACGCTGCAAATAATGATGAACTTTTAGAATTTGGTACAAGACGTGCCCACGAGTTTGATGCAGCTCTTTGGGGCACACGAGCTGCCTTTATTGGTGGTTTCTCATCTACGAGTAACGTACGAGCTGGGAAGCGCTTCGGAATACCTGTAGCAGGCACACACGCTCACTCTTTCGTTCAAGCGTATCGCGATGAATATGTCGCGTTTAAGAAATACGCTGAAACTCATAAAAAATGTGTCTTTCTCGTTGATACATACGACACTTTAAAATCAGGTGTTCCAAATGCGATTCGCGTCGCGAAAGAGTTTGGGGATCGTATCGATTTTTATGGAATTCGCCTTGATAGTGGTGATATGGCTTATTTATCTAAAAAGGCAAGAAAACTACTAGATGAAGCTGGGTTTACAAACACAAAAATTATTGCTTCTAGCGATTTAGATGAATACACAATTATGCACTTGAAATCTCAAGGCGCAAAAATTGATGTATGGGGCGTTGGAACAAAATTAATTACGTCCTTTGAACAACCAGCGTTAGGGGCTGTCTATAAACTAGTTGCGATTGAAGATACTGATGGAAAGTTAAATGATACAATTAAAATTTCATCTAACCCTGAAAAAATTACCACTCCAGGACTGAAACGAATTTATCGCATTATCAATCGAGTTAACGATCATGCAGAAGGCGATTATATTGCATTAGATTCTGAAGAGCCAGGAAAAGAAGAACGTTTAAAAATGTTTCATCCTGTTCACACGTATATAAGTAAATTTGTAACAAACTTTGAAGCACGCGAACTGCATAAAGACATTTTCATTAACGGCGAAAGAACATATGAACTACCAGGTATATTAGATATTCAAAAATATAATGAACAGAGTCTCGCACTATTTTGGGAAGAATATATGCGAACTTTAAATCCCGAAGAGTACCCTGTCGATTTAAGTCAAGAATGTTGGGATCATAAAATGAATTACATTCAAACTGTTCGAGAACAAGTTGAAAAAAATATACAAAAATAAAACAGAGAAGCTTTTCCTTCTCTGTTTTTTCAATACGATATGTATCTTTGTGGAAAATATATTAAAATAGTACGACAAATATTTTTTATTTGTAAATTTTAATATTACGTTATTTATTTACAAAATAATATTTGTTATTATTTTATTGAGGCAATTTCAACAAAATAACCTAAAAAAGAGGACGCAGGTTGCGTCCTCTTTTTTATAAATCTTTCACTCGTAGTACACGCATTGCATTTAACACTGCAAGTAGTGTCACACCAACATCTGAGAAGACAGCTTCCCACATTGTTGCAATACCAAAAGCACCAAGTAATAAAACTAATCCTTTTACCCCTAATGCAAAGATGATATTCTGCCATACAATGCGTCGTGTGCGTTTTGCAATATTTAAGGCTGTTGCAATTTTTGAAGGCTCATCAGTCATAATAACAATGTCTGCCGCCTCAATCGCTGCATCTGATCCTAAACCACCCATCGCAATACCAACATCTGCTCTTGCTAATACCGGTGTGTCATTAATACCATCACCAACGAAAGCAACTTTTTCTTTTCCGTTCTTCGCCGCATCAATTTTTTCAATCTCTTCGACTTTTTGTTGCGGTAATAGTTCTGCGTGAACTTCATCTAAACCTAATTCTTTACCAACAGCTTCACCAACGGATTTTGCATCACCCGTTAACATGACTGTCTTCTTAATACCTAGTTCTTTTAATTTTTGAATTGCTTGTTTTGAATCTTCTTTTACCTCATCAGAGATAACGATATAACCTGCATATTCCCCATCTACAGCAACGTGAACTAATGTACCTACCGTTTCTGGTTGCTTAAATGTAATGTTTTCTTTTTTCATTAATTTAGCATTACCTGCAAAAATTTCTTTTCCTTGTACTTTTACGACTGTACCGTGACCAGAAATTTCGCTATACTCATCGATTATTTTTTCATCAATTGATTTTCCGTATGCTTTTCGAATAGATTGTGCAATTGGATGATTAGAATACACTTCAGCAAATGTTGCATACTCTAATAATTCTTCATTCGTAATACCTTCGCTTGGTTCCATTTTTGTAACTTTGAAGACACCTTTTGTTAATGTTCCTGTTTTATCAAAAACAATATATTTCACATCATTTAAAGCTTCTAAATAGTTACTTCCTTTTATTAACACACCACTTTTAGATGCACCACCAATTCCTCCAAAGAATCCAAGAGGAATAGATACAACTAACGCACATGGACAAGAGATTACTAAGAACACTAAAGCTCTATAAATCCATTCTGAGAATGTAGCTCCTTCTAAAATAAGTGGTGGAATAAACGCCATGATCGCTGCTGTAATAACTACAACCGGAGTGTAGTAACGCGCGAACTTCGTAATAAAGTTTTCTGTTGGCGCTTTTTTACTGCTTGCATTTTGAACTAAATCTAAAATTTTTGATACAGTTGATTCACCAAATTCTTTTGTAACTTCAATTGTTAATACGCCATTTTGGTTCACAAAACCACTTAATACATCATTTCCAACTTCGACTTCACGTGGTACAGATTCACCAGTCAATGCTGAAGTATCTACCATTGATGTTCCTTCAACTACTTTTCCGTCTAATGGTACTTTCTCACCAGGCTTCACGATAATATAATCGCCGATTTGTACATCTTCTGGTGATACTTGTTTCGTTTCATTTCCAACCTTCACATTCGCATAATCAGGACGGATATCCATTAATGAAGTAATTGACTTTCGGGAGCGATTGACCGCAATACTTTGGAATAGTTCCCCTACTTGATAGAATAGCATTACCGCAACAGCTTCTGAATATTGTTGAATCGCAAAAGCTCCTAGTGTTGCAATTGCCATTAAGAAGTTCTCATCGAACACTTGGCCGCGAGTTATGTTTCTTACCGCTCTCCAAACGATATCTCCGCCTATTAATAAATACGCAAGGACGAATAACGGAATTGTTATCATTTGTGGTAAGCCAGCTAATGCAGCAATTGCTGTCAAAATTCCGCCGACCACTAATCGTCCTACCATCTTTTTCACATTTGCTTCACCATGGTCGTGACTATGTCCGTGGTCATGACCACCTTTTTCTTCACGAACAACTTTTACATCTGGTTCTAACTTTTGAACGACATTTGTTATATTTGCTATAGTCGCTTCTAATTCTCTTTTATTCGCTACTTCAACTCTTAATTTCTTTGATACGAAATCAACAGTTGCTGCTGAAACAGTGGGCATTTCTTTCACTTTATTTTCAATCTTCATCGCACAGTTTGCGCAATCTAAACCTTCTAATATAAATACTTCTTTCGCTACTTTTGTGTTGTTTTCTTCTTGTACTTTAATGTGCGGTTCTAATTTTGTAACGAGTTGTTTTGCTTCTGTAACAACTTCGCTTTCTTTATTTTGTGCTGTTTCTAAAACCATTGTTTTTGTCGCGAAATTTACAGAACAAGAATTTACTCCTTCTATATTCCCAACGCCTTTTTCAATTTTCATTGCACAGTTCGCACAATCTAAACCTTCTAACACCAGTTTCTTTTTCACTAATGCTTCAGCCATCGTTCTCCCTCCTCGCGTTCTTTTTATTCTTCCTCGTTTACGTGTTCAAACGCTTGCTCGAAGATATGAATTACGTGCTGGTCAGCTAACGAATAATAAACGACCTTTCCTTCTTTACGATTCTTTACAAGTTTCGCTTGCTTTAACACACGAAGCTGATGTGAAATAGATGATTGTGTCATTCCTAATAAATACGCTAAATCACACACACACATTTCTGCTTCAAATAACGCATGTAATATTCTCGTACGTGTACGATCACCTAATACTTTAAATAGTTCTGCTACTTTACTTAAACTTTCATCAGTTGGAATTGTTTGTTTTACTTGATCAACAACTTCTTCATGAATTATCGTTTGAGAACATGTCTCTTGTGGTGTTTCTACTTTATTTCCAGCCATTATAGCTCACCTCTTCATTTGAACATATGAACAATCATTCATATATCTTATACTCTTATTATATGAGCGTCCATTCATATGTGTCAATGAAATCTCATACATTTTTCCGAACATTTTGTTCATATTTTAATAAGGCTTACACATATTTTCCACATCCATTACATTCTCATACAAAAAAGGATGTACATTTTGCACAAAAGAAAAAAGCCTTGCGCGCTCCCTAGACGCACAAGGCTTACTATACTTATATCCCTTTTAATTAGCTTGTTCTAAATTATCCTGCGAACTTCCATCGTCTTTTAAATGACTATGTTTTTTCGAATAAACAAAGTATACAACTACTCCGATTGCTAACCAAACACCGAAGTATATCCATGTTTTTAATGGTAAATTTACCATTAAGAATAGACAACATGCAACTGAAATAATCGGTAAGATCGGTACAAGTGGTACCATAAATCCACGTTGTAATTTCGGATGCGTTTTACGAAGAATGATAACAGTTACACCAACCATGGCGAATGTTAATAACGCTCCAATATTCGCTAAATTCGACAATTCTTTTAAATCGATAAATCCAGCAATTAAAGCACTACCAATTCCTGTTAACCAAACTGAAAATGTTGGAGCTTCAGTCTTCTTGTTAATTTTCGCGAAAGATTTTGGCAATAAACCGTCACGGCTCATTGCGAAGAATACACGAGTTGTTGCATAAATGTAAGCGAAAATTACAGCCATAATTCCGATTACAGCTCCAATAGCAATTACACCAGCCACTTTATCTTGTCCTACAACTTCTAACACATATGCCATAGCTTCAGGTACATCTAATTCCTTATAAGAAACCATACCTGTCATAACGAGACAAACTACAACATAAATGATTGTACAAATAACTAACGAAGCAATAATACCAATCGGTAGATCACGTTGCGGATTTTTTACTTCTTCAGCAGAAGTTGCTAATGCATCAAATCCTAAGAAAGCAAAGAATACTGCTGCTCCTCCGGCGAAAACTCCACTTATGCCGTACGGTGCAAATGGTATCCAGTTTTCTGGTTTCACGTAGAATACACCAACTGCAATGAATAAAACAACAATACCAATTTTAATTAATACCATTATGTTATTCACACGCTTACTTTCTTTCGTACCTCGTGATAATAACCAAGTTATCACCAACGTAACGATAATTGCGGGTAAGTTCACCATACCACCTTGCGATGGAATCGTTAACAAGGCTTTAGGAATTTCAAGTCCTAATCCACTAACTAAGTTATTGAAATAACCCGTCCATCCGCCAGCTACTGCGGCAGTTGTTACGACATATACGGATAACAATGTCCATCCCATTAAATGGGCAACAAACTCACCAATTGTTGCATATGAATATGTGTACACACTACCTGAAACAGGAAGTGTAGATGCAACTTCTGCATAACATAATGCTGCAAACCCACAAACAATTGCTGCAATCATGAATGAAAAAATAACTGCTGGACCAGCATCTCTTGCTGCTACTAATCCTGTTAATACTAGAACTCCTGTACCGATTATCGCACCAATCCCTAGCATTGTTAGGTCGAATGCCCCTAGCGTTTTCGTTAAAGTTTTACTTTTACTTTCCCCTAACAATTGCGTAACGGATTTCTTTTTAAATAGGTTGGCCACGATGTATGCCCCCTTTTGCCAAGAAGAGCTAAGAGATCTTCACTCTTAGCTCTTATCATGTTGGTTTATATATTGTTCGATTTTGTTTTGTATAATGCTTCTATTAGCAAGATACTGTTTCTGCTTCTAATAATTCTTTAGCACCTTTGTACTCTACACCGTGAGCTTCTGCAACTGCTTCGAATGTTACATAGCCGTCTAATGTGTTAATACCTTTTAGTAATGCAGAGTTGCCTAGGCAAGCTTCTTTATAGCCTTTGTTAGCAATTTGTACTGCATATGGTACTGTTACGTTTGTTAATGCAAGAGTTGATGTACGTGGAACCGCACCTGGCATGTTTGCAACTGCATAATGAACAACGCCGTGTTTTTCGTAAGTTGGGTTATCATGAGTTGTAATACGGTCAGTTGTTTCGAAAATACCACCTTGGTCAATCGCGATATCTACAACAACAGAACCTGGTTCCATTGATTGAATCATTTCTTCTGTTACAAGTTTTGGCGCTTTTGCACCTGGGATTAATACTGCACCGATTACAAGATCAGACTCTTTTACAGCTTCTGCAATATTGTAAGGATTAGACATTAAAGTTTTTACTTGGTTTCCGAAAATGTCATCTAATTGACGAAGACGTTCTGCACTTAAGTCGATGATTGTTACATCCGCACCTAGTCCAACTGCAATTTTAGCAGCATTTGTACCAGCTTGTCCACCACCGATGATTGTTACTTTACCACGTTTAACCCCTGGAACACCTGCAAGTAAGATACCTTTACCGCCTTTGTTTTTCTCAAGGAATTGTGCACCAATTTGTGCAGCCATACGACCAGCTACTTCACTCATAGGTGCAAGTAATGGTAGAGAACGGTTTTCTAATTGTACTGTTTCATATGCAATAGAAACAACTTTCTTTTCGATTAATGCTTTTGTTAATTCTGGTTCTGGAGCTAAGTGTAAGTATGTGAATAAGATTAAACCTTCGCTGAAGTGTTTGTATTCGCTTTCAACTGGTTCCTTAACTTTCATAACCATTTCCATGTTCCAAGCTTCTTCAGCCGTATCAACAATTTTTGCTCCCGCTTCAACATACTGAGCATCTGTGAAACCAGATCCTAGACCTGCACCCTTTTGAATGAATACTTCGTGATTGTTACGAATTAAATGTACAACACCTGCTGGTGTCATTGCCACACGGTTTTCGTTGTTTTTAATTTCTGCTGGTACCCCAATACGCATAATGAAATGCCCCCTTATAATTAACAGAAAAAAGAAAGTCTTTTTTCTTTTTGTAATAATTAATAACTTATGTCCTTATTCTAGCATAACTTAAAAGTTATGAAAACGCTAACATATCATTTTTTAAAAGTTTATATATTTAGAATAGTGTAAATATAAGAAACATTGATTCTATTAGCATCTTCGCTCCATTTCATTATCTATCACTCTATTTTTATTATACTCCCTAAAAATAAGCAGTATTCACTTATTATTCGACAATAATGTAACAATGTAAGAAACCCGAGTGATTCCGTATACATATACAGTTAATAATTTGTACAATACTTTAGGGATATATTCTTTTCATAAAAAAACAGCTGCAAGCATTTAGCCAGCAGCTGGATAACTTATAAATAACTTGGAAAATAAATCATCTGTTGTTTCACTAATTTTATCAAACAGATCACTTTCTTCCGCTTCTTGCTCTTTTAACATCTTAATTGTTTCACGTGCATCTTCAGGATAATCGGTAATGATTCCATCTACGTTTAATTTATAATATCCCTTTAAACTTTCCATATCATTTACCGTCCATACGTAAATCGGCTTGTTTAACTTTCTTGCTTCTTTTACTAATTTCTTATTTAACATGTATTCTTCTGCTACATAAAAATCAGCCTTCACATTCTTTAAGTTGGCTCTACTTGCATACAGTATATATCCTACTTTTATATTTGGATTTGCACGTTTAAACTCTTTAATAAGCGGATAGTGTAGCGTTTGAATGACACATTGTTTCTCAAATTCATTATCTTTAATCACTTTTAATACTTTGTTTACGAAATCTTTTTCGCCACCATGAAGCTTCACTTCAATATTAAGTTTGATTTTGTTCTTTGACAGCTTAATGATCTCATCAAGTGTACTGATTTGTCCTGACAATCCGTCTTGACTAAGAGTAAGCTGCCTTAACTCATCCATCGTTAAATCTGACACATGAACATTAGCATTAGCAAGACGCTTTAGCTTCAAATCATGTATAACTGCTAGTTCACCGTCTTTCGTTTGCAGTACATCAATTTCAGCGTAGTCTGCTTTCGCATCAATAGCCCCCTGCACAGCTTCTTTCGTATTCTCTACACCTTTTGAAATATAACCACGATGCGCCATAATAATTGGTTCTTTATATGTGTTTGTAATAAAGGTCACAATGAAAGCAACAACCATTCCAGCAGTAATAATTCCTACAATATATACGCCAATAAATTTCCAACGATGTTTTTGGAAGAAACATTTATCTGCTTTCGTTTTCGAATAATCTAATCCTTCTTCTAATAAAACATCTTCGACCGCAACCTTTTGTAAATACAATCTTGTTAACGCCATAATATAAAACGGCGTCATAATAAAGCTAAATAGGTACAATGTACTTGTTAAGAAGACTGAAATAGTTGACTCTGCTAGTAGTGCAAATGTCCCTTCTGGGTTCGTAAATTCATACACTCCCCACAGACAAAGTAAATAAATTCCTACACATAAAAGAAAGACGATTCCTACAGATATGAAAAAACCTACTAAAAAGAACAATACTTTAAAGAAGCTTTCTTTTACTAAGTTCGCACTTTTTCGTGCTGCCGTACGGAACGGCTTCTTCTCTAAAACGATAATAGGTAAAACAAAAATCCAACGAAGATTTAAATAGGCAACTACAGCAAAGAAAGTATAATATCCAACTTGCCCCATTGTTGTCTTAAATAGTTCACCTGTAATAAAATTAGGAATTTGAATTTCAGGAATCAATGCAGATTTATATCCCATACTTAATAGTGGTAATAGTACAACTGCATACAAAACAAATCCGGGTAAGCAATATGTAAACAGGGAAGGTAAATACGTTACTGTTTTATACAAAATTGGACGTAGTCTCACCTTTTGCCTTTTATGAGCGAAGTACGAAATGATAATAAGTACTGCAAACTCTGTAAATATAAGAAACAATGCCAATATAGATAAAATTAAAATCGCCAAAATCCCGTATGGTGTTTTCAAAAATGCTAATAACTCATCATTTGTTGCGTTTGCATACCCACCAAAGTACAACAACTTATTGAAAATAATACCGAAAAGTGGGATAAACACAATCGCTGCTAACAATTTATAAGCAAGTTGGAATGTTAACACATTCCAAAAAGCAAATCTAACAGTTTGAAAGGAATGTCTCATTACTCCTGGTATAGATAGTCTTTTACGGTGTTGCATATATTCCTCCATATTCTAAAACGATATTTGAGATGGATTCCATATTTCCATTTCTAATCCATCTTTTTAATAATAATATATTCCGCTTAACATGAACACTCTTATACATACAATGAAAAAAGTGATGGCTACGTCCCATCACTTTTTCATTTACCCTATTTTTTCTCTAATCCTTGCCCAAATGCTTTCAAGAAGCTAAAACCGAATGTAATGGCTCTATTGATATCTGGATCTTTTAACACTTTAAAGAAATCCATCACTTTTGTTTTTTTACCACTATTTAATTCATCTGTTGCAAATTGCAATCCAGTAACTAAACTCGATGTGATTTGCTTCGTTACTTCTGGGTCAACTGCAGATAGCGCTTCCCCCGCCCCCATCATATTGTTGAGTGCATTTTTAACGGGTTCACGATTTAATTGCTCCACAGCGATTTTTGAAACATCTTCCTTCGCAGCAAGTAAACTAATCGCTGCATCTAATATCCCAGCCTTCTGCAACTGTGCTAAAAGCTGCATCGTTTCTTCTACTGCTTCACGATTATTAGATAGCTCATGTAGAAGTTCATCTGCTAATTGCTGTTTCTGTTCTTCCTCTGTTACAACTTTCTTTTTAATTAACGTAATTTCTTTCGCCACTATCTCCGCCCCCTAGTCCACAAGTGATACGTATTGTTTTCTTTGCCACTTTTGCTCGATTTCAACACCATTTTGCGGATTACGCTTTTTATCTCGCGGGTTTGAAGATGGTAACGGACGATTTCCTTTTTCACGTAACACACGCATTTTCACCATCGTTTGTTTATATGCTGGTGTACACGTATAAAGGTCTGTTGCCGTCCCAGTTAAAATATTGATTGCCTCTTCATTTACTGTTGCATGCATTGGTAAATATAGCTCTTTCCCCGTTACACGATCAGTAATAAGCGCTTGTACTTTAATTTTCCCAAATGGTGATGCTAATTCTACAAGACCACCATCTTTTACATTGCGCTCTATAGCGAGTTCAGGTGAAATTTCAACGAATACTTCAGATACTTTAGATAAAATACCAGCCGACTTATTCGTCATATTCCCTTCATGGAAATGTTCTAGCATACGACCATTATTTAAAAGTAAATCATACTCATCTGGCGCTACAACCGGTGGTACCCATTCATCTAATGATAAACGAGCAAGTTTATCTGGGAAGTTAAATCCATCTACATATAATAGCGGTGTATCGCTACCATCATGACTACCCCAACATAAACTATTCCATCCTTCTAGACGGTCATACGTCGCTTGAGAGTATAACGGTGCAAGTGATGCGATTTCGTCCATAATTTCACTTGGACTTTCGTAATTCCAATCCCCGCCCAGTGCACGAGCAACTTTTTGCAAAATCCACCAGTCTGGTTTGGAATCACCAAGCGGTTTCAATACTTCATATAATCTTTGAATACGGCGCTCTGTATTCGTAAACGTTCCTTCTTTTTCTAAGCTTGGTGCTGCCGGTAAAATAACATCAGCAAAACGAGCTGTTTTTGATAAGAACATATCTTGAACAACGAGGAAGTCTAAATTTGATAAAATATGTTGCACATGGTTCGCATTTGAATCGACTAAAGCCATTTCTTCACCCATGACATACATACCGCGTAGTTTTCCTTCTTCCGCTGCAAGTAACATTGCAATATTATTTAATCCTGGTGCTTTCGGAATAGTTGTACCGTATGCTTTTTCAAATTTCGCACGAAGCGTATCATCTGATACTGCTTGATAACCAGGAAGCCAGTTTGGTAATGTTGCCATATCACAAGCACCTTGTACGTTATTATGCCCTCTTAATGGGTATGCACCTGCACCAGGACGACGATAGTTACCCGTAACAAGTAGTAAATTTGAAATTGCTGCTGATGTCGTACTTCCTCCTGTATTTTGAGTTACACCCATTCCCCAAAGTATACAAGTACCATCTGCTTCATATACCATACGGGCCATTTCTTTTAACTGAGCTTTAGAAATCCCTGTAATTTCTTCTGTGTAATCAAGCGTATACTTTTCTAACATTTTGCTATATTCATCAAAGTTCTTCACATTTTCAGCTAAAAACTTTTTATCGTGCCAATCTTGATCAATAATATATTTCGTAATACCTGCAAGCCATACGTAATCCGTTCCTTGGCGCGGATGAATAAATAGATCCGCACGCTCTGCCATTTCATGTTTACGAAGGTCTGCTACAATCAGTTTTTGCTCGTGTAATTTATGAGCACGTTTTACTCTCGTAGCAAGTACAGGATGTCCTTCTGTTGGATTCGCACCAACGATAATAACAAGGCCTGCTTCAGCTATATCTTTCACTGTTCCAGCATCCCCGCCCATACCGACAGTTTTAAATAAACCGTCTGTCGCTGGAGATTGACAATAACGAGAACAGTTGTCCACATTATTCGTTCCATATATTTGTCGGGCTAGTTTTTGCATAAGGTAATTTTCTTCATTCGTTACTTTCGATGAAGAAATGAATCCAAATGCGTCGCTGCCATATTGAGATTTAATATGCTGCATATTAGAAGCAACAACTTCTAATGCTTCTTCCCATGAAGCTTCAACAAACATATCTCCTTGGCGAATTAATGGCTTCGTAATTCGATCTTCACTATTTACAAAGTCCCATCCAAATTTACCTTTTACACATGTGGAAATACCATTAACAGGTGCATCTGAAACAGGTTGCACTTTTAATATATGGCGATCTTTTGTCCATACTTCAAAGGAACAACCGACACCACAAAATGTACAAACTGTTTTTGTTTTATTAACTTTCGTCTTACGCATCGCAGCCTCTACTTCTGAAACCGCTAAAATACTACTATATCCAGGCTCTACATCCTTTACAAAATCAATCATTGGATCTAACACATCTGGTTTTAATCCAGTCATGAACCCAGCTTCACCTAGCATTGTTTTTTCCATTAACGCATTACATGGACATACTGTTACACACTGCCCACAACTTACACAAGATGAGTCATTTATGCTTACACCATGATCCCATATAACACGTGGACGATCTAAGTTCCAGTCTATCGATATAGTTTCATTAACCTGTAAGTTTTGACATACTTCTACACACTGTCCACAAGCAATACATTGATTTGGATCATACCGATAAAACGGATGTGACATATCCACTTCACAAGCACTTACTTTCGGCTCATACGGATATTTCTGTTCTTCAATTCCCATCATATGTACCGTGTTATGGACTTTACAGTTACCATTATTGTTATCACAAACGGTACAATACAATAAATGATTCTCTAATATTCGATCCATTGCCTCAGTCTGTGCCTCTTTTGCACGCTGGGACTGTCTTTCAATATGCATACCGTTCTCTAATTTTGTTGAACAAGCACGTAATAACTTCCCATTTACTTCTACAATACACGTATCACAAGTTTGAATTGGATCTACTTCTGGTACATGACAAATTTGAGGATGTTCCAAATTACTCTCGTTAAATAATTGTAGTATCGTCTTTTCACCCGATGTGGAAAAGTCTTTACCATCCACGGTTACATGGACTGTCTGTTCTGCCATAGTTTCCCCTCTCCTTACAACCAACTGTACAACACAATTATGAATCCGTTTTCAAAATCGCATTACTGTACATATTTTTGAACGCTCTGTCCGAATACTTTTCTTATGAAGTCGATTCTAGATGTTATAAGGTATAACTACGAAAGCTTGAAAATATCACTATTCTACAGTTCTATTATATCGTACATATACAATAATAACCAAAATAATCTGTGATTTCCTTGCTAATAGGTGTTTTTATTTCCCCATTGTTTTATGATAAATATGGGAGAGACATACATATAAAAGGGGAATTAAATATGGGGCCTACGCAAGAGACTTATACAATTGTACGCTATCAATCTGGTACATTTTCAAAACAACTGGATGAGATTGTTACAGAATCTCCTATTACTATTAAATTAAATGGTGAAGAATATGTAACAGTTGTATGCACACCAAATTATATTGAAGATATGGTAATTGGTTTTTTAATTTCTGAAGGAATTATTGCTTCCTATAAAGATGTTGAAGAACTATGGGTGCAAAAAGATAACGGAATTGTCCATGTAACATCATCAAAAGTAAATCCACTCTATCAAACTTTATATAATAAACGATACATCACTTCTTGCTGTGGAAAAGGTAGACAAGGTTTTATTTTCGTTAACGATGCAGCAAAAGCAAAAGATTTACATGATATACATGTAAAAATTACTCCTGAAGAATGCTTTCACTTAATGAATACTTTACAACAATCTTCCACTACCTTTCGCCAAACCGGTGGGGTTCACAATACCGCGCTATGTGATCGAAACAATATCCTCCTATCAAGAATGGATATTGGAAGACATAATGCATTAGATAAAATATATGGTCATTGTTTACGCAACGATATATCCGTTAAAGGAAAAATCATCGCATTTAGCGGGCGTATTTCATCCGAAATTTTACTCAAAGTTTCAAAAATCGGATGTGAAATGGTTCTATCTAAATCCGCTCCAACAAAATTAGCATTACAACTTGCTCACGATTTAGGCATTACAGTCGTAGGATTTATTAGAAATGAATCTTGCAATATTTACACACATCCACATCGAATTGATGGTTATCAATCGAATAACTAAAATAACTCCTCGGTTGAGGAGTTATTTTAGTTATAAAAATGTAATATATTAAAGGCTTGAATAGTTAATGAAGTTAATATATAATTTCATTACATATTAAAAACAAAACATTGTAGCATATATCTTTTCATTCTTTTACAAATTAAAAGAGACTGTTAACAAAACGCATACACAATCTTATTGAAGTAATGGATTTATTTCGACCAAGGAGGTTATAACTATGGAAATTCGCTTATTAACGACAGAGGACGCAGAAATATATTTAAAAGTTTGTATGGAAGGTTTAACGAAGAACCCGGAAGCTTTTAGCTCTTCTTATGAAGATGTTCTTAAACATGAGGATCCTGTAGCTGCTATGGCAAAACGATTAAGCAATCCGGATAAGTATACTCTAGGGGTCTTCAAAGATAACGATTTAATCGGCATTTCTACTTTAGAAACAAAGCCTTTCATTAAACAAGAACATAAAGCAAAAATCGGTTCCGTTTTTGTTTCCCCAAAAGCGCGTGGCCTTGGAGCAGGAAGAGCTCTAATTAAAGCAATTATCGAAAATGCCGATAAATTACATGTAGAACAACTTATGCTCGATGTTGTAGTTGGTAACGATGCCGCAAAAAAATTATATGAGTCATTAGGCTTCCAAACTTACGGCGTACAAGAGCGTTCATTAAAACATAACGGGCAATATTGGGACGAGGAACATATGGTTCTGTTCTTAAATGATTAATACTTCAATATAGTTTTTTAAAAGCATCTTCTTATTAAGGAAGGTGCTTTTTTCATTACAACAATGTAATCTTCATGTCACCTTTATCGATCGTACCAAACCTTTCCATTCATTATACTAAAAGTATAAAGTGAAACTTTACTCAGTGGAAAGCTTTACCTCCACTGAGTATTAGCCCTCACCAATCGGGCTTTTATGGGCAGTTGATCTTCCATCTAACTTCTTCGCATCCATTAAATATTTAGATGGAAGTCTTACTGCCCATTAATGCGGGGTAAAGTGACACTTTCATTAGTGAGGTACCAATCATGAAATGAACGTATAGCATTCAATTGATATATAAAGGAGAATGTGACATGAAACAAAACAAACGAGCTATGCTTTTAATATTTACTACAGCAATTGTAACTTCTGGTTTAGCAATTTTACCTTGGTTTATTATATAAAACTATTCCCCTAATGACGAAAAAAAGCTTATTGCTTCTTAAGAAGCAATAAGCTTTTTCTATATTATAAAATCCCCAAAATTTTATTTACACAACTTATAATAATAACCATAGATACGGTAATGCACATGACAACCGTATTACGATCTTGCTTTTCTTTTTTTGAAATTTCTTCTTTTGGATTCATGTGTATGATCTCCTTTTAAAAAAAGTGTGAGATAGGAAATTTTTCTTATCCGATGCGAGGTGAATACGAAAACCCTCTCTATCTCACATACACAATAGAATGGAATTGTCATTTTATAAATAAAATGACATGACGTTATGTCGCAACATAGGGTATTTTGTGTCGCTACGTTTTCTATTATAAAAAATAGTTGTGCAAAACTAGTGCATTTTTTATGTCAATTACTCTGAGCGAGAAATCACTCTTCCACTCAATCACATAAAAAGAGTTTTTTATCATTTTCATGTAAACTATACAAGTAGAATGAACAGTTTGGGGTGCACAAGATTATGGTAAAAATTTTATTAGTAGACGATGAAGAACGTATGTTACGATTATTAGATCTGTTCTTAAGTCCTCGTGGCTATTTTTGTATGAAAGCTACCTCTGGCCTTGAAGCACTAAAGTTAATAGAACAAAAAGACTTCGATATTATTTTGTTAGATGTAATGATGCCGAATATGGATGGATGGGATACTTGCTATCAAATCCGTCAAATTTCCAACGTTCCAATCATTATGCTAACAGCTCGTAATCAAAATTACGATATGGTGAAAGGCCTCACTATGGGCGCGGATGACTATATTACAAAACCCTTTGATGAGCATGTATTAGTCGCAAGAATCGAGGCTATATTACGCCGTACAAAGAAAGACGGCTTCGTTAGCTTCAATGGTATTGAGTGGGATAAAACGAAACATACTGTCACAGTATATGACGGAAAAATCTCACTAACTCCTATCGAATTTTCGTTACTTGGACTATTTTTACAAAATACAAACCGTGCTTATAGCCGAGATGATTTAATCGAAAAAATTTGGGGTTATGAAACAGACATTGAATATAGAACAATCGATTCACATATTCGCAATATCCGTGATAAACTACGCAAAAAAGGATTTCCAGTTGAAAATTACTTAGAAACTGTCTATAAAGTCGGATATAAATGGAAAAGTGAATAATTACTTCGGTCAGTGGAAAATATCGTACCACTGACCCTTTATTATGAATAAGGTATGGTGAGAAAATGAGTAAACTTTCACTTAAAATCGGGACATACTTTTTAATATTAGCTTTATGCATTGAAACAATTGCTTTCGTTTCTTTTTACAAAAGCATTTCAACAATGCGGATTGAGGAAGAAACACTTGCTCTTTTAGAAAAAGGTAATCGCTATAGTAAAAAAATTAAAAGTCGCGAGAGACGGGATGAATATTATAAAGAAATGCAACACGCTGAACACAATAAAAATCCTAAACGCCCCGTGTACCCCGAGTTCGATATTGCGAATGCGGCTGCACACTTAGTTGAATCGGAATCAATTTCTAACTCCGATATAGCTATCATTATTACTGACCATAACGGCAAAATTATTTCCACCTCAGAACCCGTAACAAAAGAAATGCAAAAACAACTTACTTGTAAAACAGAATCTGTCCCAGAAAGCGGATTAATCGTTGAAAGAAACTGGAAAAAATCAAAATTCATCACAACAGTAAGCCAACTTAACACAACAAAGTTTCAAGGAAAGTTATATATGTTATTAAAAACATCTTTCTTAGAAAATATGTTACTTAAACTCATGAACCAATTTCTTATCATTAGTGTTTTAACAATTATTTTAACGACTATTTCTGTCTTTGTTTTTTCTCGTGTTATTACAGAACCGCTTATAAAAATGAAGAAGGCAACAGAAAAAATGTCAAAGTTAAATAAGCCAATTCAATTAGGTATTAAACGGAATGATGAACTTGGAAGTTTAGCAAAAACGATTGAAGATTTATCTAGTGAACTGACTTATATGAAAAAAGAACGCAATGAATTTCTCGCTAGTGTTGCCCATGAACTATTAACTCCATTAACCTATATGAAAGGTTATGCGAAGGTAGCAAAGAGAGACTCTTTAACGAAAGAAGAGCGTGAAGAATACTTACAAATCATTGAGGATGAAACAGATAGTGTAACCGATCTCGTCCAAGATTTATTTATGCTGGTGCAATTAGAACAACACCAGTTTGTTATAAAAAAACAAAAAGTGATTCTTCAACCATTTTTAGAACGAATGGTTGAAAAAACAAAAACAACATTAACAAATAAACAAATGCAACTCCATGTATATTGCAAAGATGATTTAGAAGTTTGCATAGACGAAAGACGTATGGAACAAGTTATGTTAAATTTATTACACAACGCTTATCAACATTCGCCAGAAAACACTACTATTACGATACGCGTACTCACAGAAACAGATTCTTTTACAATAAGTGTAGCCGATGAAGGAGAAGGTATTCCTGAAGAAGATATCCCGCATATTTTTGATCGTTTTTATCGTGTTGATAAATCGAGAACGAGAGCTACTGGAGGAAAAGGTATCGGGCTAGCTGTTGCAAAAGAAATTGTAGAATTGCATAACGGTTCCATTCTAGTAACAAGCCAATTAGGAGTAGGAACAAACTTTAGAATCGAGCTACCTTTTGAATAAGATGCGTGTGAAAACACCAGTAGTAGTAAACACTACTGGTGTTATTTTGTTCATAAAATCAGCTCATATAAGCTAACCTTTTGAAATTATTCTTATTTCAATATAAAATAAAGTAAAACTTTAACCAATCGGGCAGTTATCTCCCACCTAAAATCCGCGCATTCGCCGGATTTTAAAGTTGGATTCTTACTGCCCGCAAATAGCGGGGTAAAGGTACATTTGCAAAGATTTGGAGGGTGATATAATTGGATATCCATGTATTAACAAAAGATGAAGCAGAAATTTACTTAGAACTTCGTGTAGAAGGATTAAAGCAAAACCCTGAAGCTTTCAGCTCTTCTTATGAAGATATTATTAATAAAGAGTGTGCGATTGAATATAAAGCACAAAAATTAGCACAAGATGAAAACTATACACTAGGTGCATTTAAAGATGGACAATTAATCGGAGTTGCAACGCTGGAAACGAAACCATATGTAAAACAAGAACATAAAGCTAAAATTGGTTCTGTATATGTGTCTCCAAAAGCACGCGGACTTGGAGCAGGAAAAGCACTTATTAAAGAATGTCTTGAACTTGCTAAATCTTTAGAAGTAGAACAAGTTATGCTTGATGTTGTTGTTGGCAACGATGGTGCGAAGAAACTTTATGAATCATTAGGTTTTAAAACATTCGGTGTACAAGAACGTTCACTGAAATATAACGGACAGTATTGGGACGAAGAGCATATGGTCTTATTCTTAGATGAAAATAAATAATAAAAAACATCCTCATGCCTGGAGGATGTTTTTTACTTTCTTGTATACCATGCCTTATGTAATAATTGAACCGCTTTCGCAATTTCGTCTTCTGATAAAATTGCAAACCCAAGTAAAACTACATTTTCAGGCGCAGTACCGTCTTTATAGTACGTAGAAACAGGATATATTTTAATACTATATTTTGCAGCTTCTTTAATTAGTTCTTCTTCTCGCATTCCATTATGCACTTTTAATAAAATGTGTAATCCAGAATCTTCTCCTATCACTTCAACACGATTAGAGAAATACTTCTCTATTTCAAAAACAAGTCGATCCCTCTTTTTTCGGTAGACGACGCGCATTTTATGAATATGTTTTCCCCAATAGCCTTCATTTAAAAACTTTCTAATCACTTCTTGGTCCATTCTTGAAACACTTTGTGTATAAAACAAATATTCCTTTTGATATTTTTCAATTACATTCTTCGGTAATACTATATAGCTCATCCGTAATGAGGGCAACAAAGCTTTTGAGAGCGTCCCCATATAAATAACTTTCCCATCTGTATCTAAACCTTGTAGTGCCGGAATTGGCTTTCCTGAATAACGAAATTCACTATCGTAATCATCTTCAATAATATACCTGTCTTCCTCTTTCTTCGCCCATTGTAAAAGCTGCGTCCTTCTCGTAATA
This sequence comes from Bacillus sp. K2I17, assembly GCF_002209985.1. NCBI lineage: Bacteria > Bacillati > Bacillota > Bacilli > Caryophanales > Bacillaceae > Bacillus > Bacillus sp. K2I17. Next base: position 31,435 of record NZ_NJGF01000010.1, on the reverse strand, counting down.
GGCATAATCATTCCATATGGGAATTGATGAGATGGAGTTACAAATACAACATTCACATCGCTATTTTCTAAATCTGCCATACAAATTCCGTCTCTATCTAAAGACAACATTTGAACCTTCTTCTCTCCCTGTTCAAAAACGACCATTTTCCTATGATAACCTGGATTTTCAACAGCATAATTACTTCCCTTCAACAATTGAAAAAGTAACTTCACTAATATTTGTGTTCCCGCCCCTAATACAATTTGGCTAGCTGAACAACGCACACCTCTAGATTCATACAAATAGTTGGCAATTTCCTCCCTCAGGCTCAATTCCCCTTGAGGATGTCCAAGAAAAAGCAATTCATTATTATGTGGTTGCCATACATCATTTATAAGCTTGCGGTACGTAGTGAACGGAAACGTATTCGTATCAACCCCTGTTTGGGTGAAATCAAATGTATAGTTCTCCTCCCGAAACGGTACTTCTTCTACTTTCGCTTCACTTCCTTCTACATAAATCATTTGTTCAACTTTACATACAAAATAACCTTTTCTCGATGCTGACTCAATATAACCTTCTGCAAGTAATTGCTCGTAAGCCGCTTCTACTGTATTCTTACTCACTTGTAAATAGCTTGCCAGCTTTCTTTTTGCAGGTAATTTTGTTAAAGCCGGAATCGTTCCATCTTTAATCTCTTTTTTTATATACTCATACAATTGCACGTACAATGCTCTTTTACTATTCACATTTAAATTAGGCGTTAATTCTAACATAATGTCTGACCCCTTAATAAAACTAAAATCTGATACTTTTTACAGTACCAGAAGTTATATATAATTCCTTTTATCATGTCACACATAAAAAATCAAATACCGGAGAGGAGAAACATGATAATGAACAATGGTAGACGTATCGGACTCATTATGATTATTATAGGGGCTACATTATGGGGATTATCTGGTCCAATGATTCAGTGGCTATTTCAGCATACTAATGTATCCTCAATTGATTTTTTAACAATTCGCTTGTTGCTTGCAGGAATATTTATTTTGTCTTTCTTACTTATAAAGAAACAAAACATATTTCAAATTTGGAAACACCCTAGATATTCTATACAACTTATTATTTTCTCTATTCTCGGCATGCTCGGTGCGCAATACGCCTTTATTGAAACAGTTCATATTAGTAACGCCGTTACAGCGACATTATTTCAATTTTTTGGCCCTGTTCTTATTACCATTTATGTCGCATTTGGACAAAAAAAATTCCCAGCGTCTATGCAACTGCTCGCAATTATAACAGCACTAACGGGGACATACTTTATTATTACAAATGGTTCAATTGAAAATATTGTTTTATCAAAAGAAGCCATTATTTTTGGTCTATTAACTGCAATTGGATTTGCATTTTATACCCTTCATCCAGCCTCTCTTATTAAAGAATGCGGAACAACTGTAGTAATTGGCTGGGGAATGTTAATTGGCGGTATTGCCCTGCTTATTTGTAATCGCTCGTTTGAATGGAATCAGCTTTCACAAACTTTTACATCAAGAACTTTTTCTATGCTTATTCTTATCATCATAAGTGGCACTCTTTCTTTCCTCCTTTATATCGGTAGTCTGAAATATTTAGCAGCAACAGAAACGAGCATTTTATCTAGCATTGAACCACTTGTAGCTGCCATCGTTTCAATCGCTTGGCTAAATGAATCCTTTGGAGCATATCAATTATTAGGCGGCGTATGTATCGTTCTTTCTGTTATTTTCTTAACGATGCCACAAAAAGAGAATGAACCTGCCTTTTCAACTGAACAAATATAGAAAATGTCAAAAGAGGTCGTACAAAACTTACGACCTCTTTTTATACTTTAAAGGAATTGTCCCGCTTTCTAGCAAATACAATTACACTAACAATAAAATTTAGGAGTGTGACACCATGAAAAAAATCGGAACTATGCTACTTTTCTCTTTTCTCATCGCTGGATGCACACAAGCGCAACCTGATTCAGAAGCACCTAAAAAAGAAGCCATCGCAACGTCATCCACTCAAGTTAATGCACCTTCCTTCTTTCATCTTAGCGTTTTAAAAGATGTAAATTGGGAAGAAACACCCTCCTTCATACAAGAAAAAATACCTTTAAAAGGCATCGAAGAAAAAATCGCAATGGCTGATAGTCCTATTATCGCAAATGAAAAAAATGAAATAATGTGGTACTTTTTAGATCCTGAAATGCCAACTGGAAAACTATCTATTATTGCACTAAAACAAGGATCAATAACTCCAACACCCGTACTCTTTCAACAAGAAACTTCCAAACCAACTTGGACTACTTCAAATACAATTGATTCTACTACAAACGAACTCCCTCTCACTATGTCACTACCTTCATCTGGATTATGGATATTAAATATATATGTGAATGAAAAATATTATGATCAGTTTTTAATTACCGCTGAGTAAAGTGACAAAACTAAAACACTTTCTTACAACAATGTAATTTCTACGTCATATACTTCGATAGTTGAAGTATCTCCCTTCTCTTATACTTAAAGTAAGAAATGACATGAGGAGAGATGAGAGATGAAAAAAATGATAGAAGTGATCGTAGCAGTAACTGAGGTTTTAGTAAATGGTAAACAAGTTGCAATGGAATTAAATAAATAGTGAAGACACACAAATAAATAATTTTACACTTCTTCATTATTTTGATTTCTTATCTCAAAAAGGCAGTGCCTTTTTAGGCACTGCTTTTAGCTATTAATAACTTGGTATTTTCATAATTTGCGCCACACCTGAATCAATGGCCGCTTTCGCTACAGCTTCCGCAACACTTGGAACAACTCTTTTATCTAACGGATTCGGGATTACATAATTCGCATTACGTTCTTCGTCCGTAATGATGTTAGCGATCCCATATGCTGCCGCTAATTTCATCTCTTCTGTAATATCAGTCGCGCGCACATCTAACGCACCACGGAATATCCCTGGGAACGCCAATACATTATTTACTTGATTCGCATAATCCGAGCGTCCGGTTCCTACTACAGCTGCCCCAGCCTCTAATGCATCCTCTGGGAAGATTTCTGGAATTGGATTCGCCATAGCAAACACAATTGCTTTCTCATTCATCGTTTGTACAAGTTCTTTCGTTAATACGTTAGGAGCAGATACGCCAATAAAAATATCAGCTTGATGAATCGCTTCTTTTAACGTTCCACGCACATATTCTCGATTTGTCTTTTTGGAAACTTCAATTTGTGCTTCGTTCATCCATGATTCACCTTCACAAACAATACCTTCTAAGCTAACTAACGTAATGCGCTTTGCACCAGCTTTTAATAATAATTTTCCAATTGCAATTCCTGCCGAACCCGCACCGTTAATAACAATTTTCACATTATCCATTTGTTTGCTAACAACTTTTAATGCATTAATAACAGCTGCTAAGACGACAATAGCGGTCCCATGTTGATCATCATGGAATACAGGAATATTTGTTTCTGCTTTTAATCGCTTTTCAATTTCAAAACAACGTGGTGCCGCAATATCTTCTAAGTTAATTCCTGCAAACGTAGGCTCTAAATTTTTCACAAGAGTAACGATTTCATCCACATCAGTCGTACCTAAACATAACGGGAAAGCATCTACATTCGCAAATTTCTTAAATAAAATACTCTTCCCTTCCATAACAGGCATAGCTGCTTTCGGTCCAATATTCCCTAAACCAAGTACCGCTGTTCCATCTGAGATAACTGCCACCATATTACCGCGTGCCGTATAGTCATACACTGTTTCTTCATCCGCCGCAATTGCTTTGCAAGACTCCGCTACACCTGGTGTATATGTCAGGCTTAAATCATCCGCTGAATTTACTTCTACTTTACTTGTAATTTCAATTTTCCCTACTAATTCTTTATGCAGTAACAATGATCTTTCATTAATTTGATTATCTAACATACTTATAATCTCCCCTTAAATTGACAAGCTAGCTATATGAATATAGCTAGCTTGTTTGATCATGAAAACATTTTCAATAAAATTGTCGCTGTTACAACCATTGCTGCCCCGCCTAAACGTGTTGAAATTTGCGCAAACGGCATTAATTCCATACGATTTGAAGCTGATAAAATAGCAACATCTCCAGTTCCACCTAAACCACTATGACATCCCGTTACAATTGCTGATTCAACTGGATACATTTTCATCACTTTCCCTACAAGAAAACCTGATGCTACCATTGTAAGAACAACTGATGCGCACACAACAACATATCCTACTGAAAGAACTGCTGCTACGTCTTTTAACGGAATATATAGCAATCCTAGTCCAACCATTAACGGCCAAGTTAAATTCTTCGAAATGAATTTATATAAATGGAATGCTCCTTGCTCCATTTTTGCTGGCATTAATTTAAAGTATTTCACAAGTGCTGCTGAGAAAATCATAATGATTGCCCCAGGAATACCGATGAACTTAGAAGCAAATCCTCCGAAGATGAAGAACGTACACGCAATTAATAAACCTGCTCCCATTAATGAGAAGTCAATTGGCTTCTCTGTATTTTGTTCTTTTAATAACTCTGCTTGATTGTCTGTTTTCACTAATACACCGTTACCACTAAGCTCCGGTTTCTTCTCACCTAAACGCTTCATATACCCTGCACTCACGATTGCGAACATATTTCCAATAATAGCCGCTGGAATAAGTTGTGATACAAACGTTGCTGATGATTCATTTAAAATATCACTATAAGCTAGCGACAATGGTAAAATCCCTTCTCCAATACCACCACTCACAATTGGTACGATGATAAAGAAGAATGTTTGCTTCATTTCAAATCCAAATAGTGAACCGACCAATAATCCTACCGCTACAGAAGCTAACGTCCCTACTACTAAAGGTATAAACATACGAACGAAACCTTGTACTAATACTTTACGATTCATTCCTAAAATACTTCCGACTACTAAACAAGAAATATATAAATATAAAAAGTTCGATTTTTTCATTAACATAGTCGCAGCTTCCATTGAAGCTGGATTCATCCAGTTAAAAAATACAAGTAATGATGGAATAAATAATGAAAGTATTGCCGGGCCGCCGATATTTTTTAAAATTGGAATTCTCATTCCAATGTCGCCTAAGAAAATACCCATGATCATAATAACTGCAAATCCACCAATCATATCTGCTGGCAATTTATTATATACAGATGCCCCATAAATAATAGCAGCCAATACTACATATAACGGTAAAGGTATAACACCGATTTTTACATTCATAATTTTAGAAGCGAAAGATTCTCTTTGTACTTCATTTCCTCCAGAAAATGATACCGCTTCCACATTCTTTTGAATTCCCATATGGCACCTCCTTGTTTTCTTAATAACAATATTAAAACGCTTTCAATAGTAAAAATAGTTTTTGTAAGTTTTGTAATTGATTTTGTAATTAAAAAAAGTATAAGCGACTTATAATAAGTCGCTTATACGTAAAACTCTATTTTATTTTGGTCAATACATCTTAATTTACTCACTGGTCTTCCTACATGTTGATACACCATTTCGTTTTCTAATACTCCAATTTCAGTCAAAAACATTACATACTTTCGAATAGAAACTCTTGAAACTCCAACTAATTGCGCCATTTCATCTGTTGTAAACGCTCGTCCATTCAGCGACTCGATCTTTTGCCAAATTAATTGCATCGTTTGCTTCGTTAATCCTTTCGGAAGCTCTTTAGTGACAGTAGGCTCTCTTTTTTCTTTTTGCAAAATTAACGAATCTAATTCCGATTGACTAATTTTTTGTTGTTCTTTCATGAAAGTAAGCTTTTCTCGATGTATAGTTAACGCCTTTTTAAATCGTTCAAATGTAAATGGTTTAATTAAATAATCTACTACACCATATTGTAATGCTTTTTTAATACTCCCCATATCATGTACAGCTGAAATCATCATAATATCGATTTCTTTTTCTTGGTTCCGAATATACATTAAAAGCTCAAATCCAGTTTCTTCAGGCATAAAAATATCAAGTAATACTAAATCTACTCGTAATTCCTCTAATACTTCTATCGCTTCTTTAACGGAGTTAACTGCTTGAACAAGTTCAAACCCTCCTACTTGCTCTAAATAATGCGTATTTAACATTGCTACCATCGGGTCATCTTCTACAATTAAAACTTTAATCATATTTGCCTCTCATCCCTACCTTTAGGTATTTCAATTGTTATCGTTGTTCCCTTTCCTACTAATGAATGCATATGAATTTCCCCATTTATTCGCTGTATACTTTCTTTTACAAGATACAAACCATAACCACGGTTATCTCCCTTTGTGGAATAACCTTTCGTAAATAATGCCCCTATTTCTTCTTCTGGTATACCTTTCCCCGTATCTTGTACTGTAATGATTAATGTATCCCCATATTGTATCTCAAGTTCAACTTGCTTCTTTTCACAATTCATCACTGCCTCTAATGCATTATCAATTAAATTTCCGACAATCGTAATTAGTTCATGAATAATACTTTCATCATCTATTTCCGGCATGTAAGAATCTTCACTTATGATTAATTTTATATTTTTCTCTCTAGCATAGCTAAGTTTCCCAAGTAAAAAACCAGCAAATACTGGACTTTTTATTCTCTCCATAACCCCACCAATTTCATATTGATGCTCTGATACCATACCGCTTATATACTTCTGTAATTCTTCATACTGCTTCATGTGTGTAAGTCCTAATACGACATGCATTTTATTCATAAATTCATGCGATTGTGCCCGTAATGCTTCCGCATATAGTCTAATACCAGTTAATTCTTCTGCTAATTTTCTAACCTCTGTTTTATCACGAAATGTTGCAATTGCACCAACTATTTCTCCTTTTACATATAAAGGAACACGATTCGTCACAATCGTAATTCCATAAATATTTTGTTCTTCGTTTAATTGTACCTCTCCCGTTTGTAATACTTCTTTTATACGTGAATTAGGCATATACAACTCAACATCTTTACCGATAAAATCTTCTTCAAGTCCACTTTTCTTAAACAATCGTTTTGCCTCATTATTTATTAAAGTTACATTGGCTTCTTTATCTACAGCAATAATACCTTCCTTTACAGATTGTAGCATCGTATTTCTTTCTTCAAGAATTTTCGCTATCCTGTGAGGTTCAAGACCGAATAAACTTTTCTTTATATGTCTAGCTAGCAATATTGCTCCTATAATTCCAACTAGTACTCCAACTCCGACACCAATGTAAATGATATGTCTACTTTCCCTAACTCTCTCTTTTACATTATCTGCTGAAATACCAACGGCCACCGCTCCAAGTTGTTCACCTGTTTCAGAAAATACAGGTACAAACACTCGCATTGAAATACCTAAAGTTCCTTCTGCCAGCGATACATGTTCCTTTCCTTTCAATGCAGGCCCTTCATCTCCCCCAATAAAATGATAGCCTATTTTTTGAGGATTTGGATGTGATTTTCTTATTCCATTCATGTCCATAACTACAATGAATTGAACACCTGTGTTTTTTAATATTCTATTTGTATACGTTTGGATTGCAGAAGTATCTGCCTTCCCAATCAAACCATCGATTACAATTGAATCATTCGCCACAATGTGTGCAATTGTTTTTGCTTTCTCTGCTTGGCTATCCTCCGTCGTCCGTTCTACATTATGACTAATTAATATATCTGTCACAAGTAAAGAAAAAATTACAACTGTACAAACTAACAATGTAATCGTTTTCCATAAATTCCATAGTCTTTTTCTTTTTTTCATCCCGTTAATGACTCCCCTAATTGCTGAATAGAAAAATAAGTAAGGTGAAAATAATATCACCTTACTTATCTGCTGTTATTATACTTTAAATTTACTAGTCATCGCTTGTAGTTCTTCGGCCATCCCAGCTAAGTTTTGCGAAGCTGAACTAATTTCTTCCATTGAATTCACTTGTTCTTCTGTTGAAGCAGCAACACTTTGCATACTAGCTGTATTTTCTTCTGCAGCCGCTGCAATTTCATCAATAGCATTTGTCACTTCATTTGCATCTCCAGCAATTCTCTTCGTTGTTTCTACCATTTGATTAACTTGAGAAACAATATGTGTAGTAGAACTTAAAATTTCCGTAAAACTTGCTTTCGTTTTTGTTACAACATCAAGGCCTTGTTGAACTTCTCCATTCACATTATCCATCGCCTTAACAGTATGTTCAATATCCGCCTTAATTTCTGCAATTAAATTTGCAATCTCTCCAGATGATTCTCCTGATTGCTCCGCTAATTTTCTAACCTCATCAGCTACAATAGCAAACCCTCGGCCCTGTTCACCTGCTCTTGCCGCTTCAATAGCCGCATTTAAAGCTAATAAGTTCGTTTGAGTAGCGATGTTTTGAATCGCTTCAGAAATAGCTCCTACCTGCTTTGATTTCTCATCAAGAAGTTTAATAATAGCATCTGACTCGGATACCGATTTAGAAATAGACTGCATTTGTTTTGCTGTTTGTTCAACCAATTCTTCCCCTTCTTCAGCTCTTTCTCTCGCATGTAATGAGGAGATAGAAATTGATTCCGCGCTTCCAGTTACATCTTGAATTGCTGTATTTACTTGTTGTAATGTAGCCGCACCTTCTTCAACACCTTGACTTTGTGATTCAGCCCCACCTGATACTTGTTCCATTGCAATTGTAATTTGATCTGTCGCATCATTTGCTTGCTGTACGCTCGCTGTTAACTCTTCAGCCGATGCAGCGACATGTTCTGCTGAAAAACTAATTTGAGTAATCACATCTTGTAAAGAGGCAGACATTTCATTAAATGAATTCCCTAATTTCCCTATATCATCCTTGGAATGGATTGTAATTTTCTCTGTCAAATCTCCCTTACTAATTTTATGTGCCGAGTCAGCTATTTTTCTTAATGGTCTTGTAATAGACTTTGTAATGAAATAAATTAATACACTACCAAATACAATAGCTATAGCAATGACAATCAAAGTCTTATAAAACACTGGATTCGCAGCTTCGGTAATTTCTTCGTCGAACATAACCCCGACTACTTTCCATCCTGTTTTCTCATTTGTTGCAAAGATTAAATTCTTTTTATCACCTTGTTCTGTATAAGACACATTTCCTTGTTTTTCTTCATAAATTGGTTTAATCCACGGATCAGTAACTTTTGCACCTGGTTTTCTAGATGGATGACTAACAATTTGCTTATTTTGATCTAGAATAACTGCATAACCTTTTTCACCAATGTTAATCATTTTGGAAATTTTTAAGATGTTATCTAAATTTAAGTTAATTCCTATAACACCTTTACCATCTTTTACTTCTTTAGCAATTGTCACTACCATATTTTTAGTAGATGCTGATTGATATGGTGCAGTAACAATTACTTTCCCTTTATTTTCATGTGCTTCTTTATACCAAGATCTATCTGTTGGATTATACCCATCAGCCATTTGGATAAATGGTTCTCTTATAAACTTTCCTGCCTGTGTTCCAATATAAATACCTTCTACTTCTGGATGAAGTTTTATATATTGCGTTAACTTCGTTCTTACTATTTCTTCTTGTCCGTTTGGATATGTATCCTCTGTTAAAATGTCTGCAAAGTACGCCGCATCAACAAATTTCTCTTCTATATTTTGAGAAATAACAGTATTTAAAACTGAAATATTCTCCTTTGCTTTACCTGTAATTTGTTGTTCAAAATTTGTTTTGGCAGTTTGATATGAAACACCACCGATAATAAGTCCTGGTATAGTTAAAATAAGAAAAAATGAAATGATTAATTTTTTCTTAACACTCATACATTTAACCCAGTTAAATATTTTTTGCATAATAATCCTCCTTTATGTAATGTGGATACTTGTGTAATTTTATACAAGTAACATATATAAAACAATATATAATGATAACATGTAATTTTTTTGTCAATTATGCATTTTTACATATTCACTACTTCTAAATATTTAATCATAAAAAATAAGAGAACCTCAGCTTATTATATAAGCTGAGGTTCTCTTATTTCTTAACAAAAAACACCCACAAAAACTCCTCTTACAGTTCCTTACATCTATTTCCTTACTAATTCATTTAGAGCTTTTCACATAACTAATCGCCTGACTCCCCATTTGCATCCATGCCTTTTCAAATTTTCCTCTCGGCACTTTTACATCTAGGCTATCCTCGAGAGGATCCCGAATATATACAAATTCTTCATCGTATCCAATCAGTACTACACAATGTTCATTATACGTAATAGAAACATCTCCGCTATTTGTTTCCCATGTAGTAAATTCATCTTCATCTAATGGCGCAAATGTTGCATTCGTAATCATAACTACCGGTTGTCCTGATTGTACACTCTTATAAAGTTCTTCTATACTCTTCCCTGTTAAGTCCACAGCTTTATTAGGTAAATACTTTTTCGCTAATTGAAAAAGTGGTCCGTGATATACACCATATCCAGATTCAGAAAAGGTATAAATATTCCCTACAAATCCTTCATTCGGATTTCCACGTACACCATCGTTCATAAAATCAACTTTCTTTATTTCATTTGCTAATTGCATCTTATCCACTGTAATGCCTGCATATTGTAACATCATCGCTAAGCTAGTCACTTCACAGCCTCTATCTAGCTCTGGTAATTGCTGAATTAAAGGTACATTCGATAAGATGACCTTTTCATCATTATTACTAAAATCTGCTTCTTTTCCGCTTTGTATATTGAAGAATGTTAACTTCTCCACATACTTTGTAATGCCATTTTTATATACATTCCATACTGCTATAGCTAGTAAAGCCATACATATATACCACTTCCATCTCCGTATCACTCTCACGCCCTTTTTAGTTCGTTAAATAAGAATAAAACGCATCAGCATCCGTGCGAATCACCGGTACAAAATTTAGTTCTTTTCCTTTTTCAGGCTGATCTTTTTTAATTTTTTCTGCTAATTCTTGAACGTTCATATTCGTTTTATCCATATTAAGCTCATCTGCCATTTGTAACACTTTTTGTTCATTAATTTCGCTTAATACTTGATATATATCTTTACCATACAAATCAATATGATATTTTTTTGCTTCTTCCTGCACCTTTTGTTCATACACTTCTTGCGCTAACGTTTCTATCTCTTTTTCTTTTTGTGAAATACCTAACTTCCCTGCTTCCTCTCTTACTTTCGTTCCATAGATTTCTTCCGCAATGTCTTCTATTTCTTTTCCATTTGTCGAAATGCCTAATTTATCCGCTTCATCATTAATTTTAATCGTATTAATTTGATTAATTAAATTTACAATCGTTGTATTTTCTATAGATATGCCTAGCTTTAACGCTTCTTGCTTCACTTTTGTTTCATAGATTTCTTCTGAAAGAGTTCCAACGTCTTTTCTTTCAATCGAAATTCCTAACTGTTCAGCTTCTCTTCCTACTTCCGTCTCATGAATTTCTTTTTCTAGCGTAATTTGTTCTTTCCCTTCCGTTTCAATACCTAGATTCTCCGCCTTTTCTTCTGTATGCACCGCATGTATCTTTCCATTATTTAATTGTTCTTTACTGCGCTGCGTGTAATTTGTCTTTCCTTGTGATGTTTCAGAAGGAGAGGCACCCCCTAATATGCTTAAGCTCATTACTCCAATAGTGAATACCGTCATCATTTTCTTTTTCAAAATTAATTCCTCCCTCTTACACTTTCTTTTCCATCATTCCCTATACATAATCGAAATAACATTATGATCGATATAATCTGCTCAAATACCTTTTTATAATCGCTTCTTCATAGGGCGAACTTTCTTTATATCATACATGTTATAAATAGTTTCTTAACTTTCCCTTAAAAAAAGACGACCTTGTAAAAACAAGATCGTCTTCTCACTTATATTCTTTGATTTTTAGGGAAATTCACTTCAAAACAAGTACCCTCTCCCCATTTGCTATCTACTAATATTTTCCCATAATGCTTTTCTACAATCCAATTTGCGATTGAAAGGCCTAATCCCGCTCCTTCTGACGCACTTCTCGCTTTATCACCTTGATAAAAACGATCAAATAATTTTGGGATGTCCTCATCTTTAACCCCTATCCCGTCATCTTTCACTCGTATATGAATTGAGCTGCTCGTTTGCGTACAATCGATTTGAATATGTCCGCCCCCATTTGTATACTTCATCGCATTATCTAACAATATGACCATCATTTGATGAATTCTCTCTCTATCACCCATAAATGATATGTCATGTTCTACTTTCAATATCATCTCTTTTTCTTGATATGAAGCAATTTCCTTATATGGATCTACTATTTCTTCTAACAATTTATCCATTTCAAATGTTTTCTTATCCATCTCAATTTGATTAGAATCCGAACGTGCTAACAATAATAAGTTAGTTACAAGCTTAGATAACCGTCTACACTCCTTTGAAATCGTAGAAATATCCATCGCTTTTTCTTCTATTGTCGCAGATGGTGACTGGAATAACACATCCGTTTTTGATTGAATAACTGCAAGTGGTGTCCTTAATTCATGTGATGCATCCGAAACGAATTGCTGCTGTTTTTCCCACGAATTTTGAATGGGTATGAGTGCCCTGCCGGCTAAGAAAAAGCCGATGCCTATTGCACATAAACTTCCTACACTACAACCAATAACAAGAATTAAAAATAAAGTATTTAACATTTCTTTTTCAGCTGTTATATCGCGTACAATTTGAACTATTTTTGTATCTTGTTGAAATGCAAACGTTCTAAAATATTGCCCTTGCACTTCTATATCTTGCAAAGTTCCTAATTTCTTTGGAGAAAACTTTTCCAAATTATCTTCAAAGATAAAACGGCGTTTGCCGTTTTCAATGCCTATCTCCACTGTGTTTCCAAGCCAAGTTAACTCCGTTATCCTTGGATCCCCAATCGGAGGATATCCCCTAATTTTTTTAGGTAGTTTTTTATCATCTGAATTCTTTCTATGCTGAACGGATTTTCCTATCGATTTATCTACTTCATTATAAATACGATTATATGTGTATGAATAAATGATACTGCCTAATACACCTATCAAGATAATAAATACTAATGAATTCAATATAGTCAATCGAATGCGTGTTTTCTGAAACATGCTTCCCTTTTTCATTGTTCTTTTAATATATATCCAATACCTCGAACAGTTTGAATATCTTTCTGATAACCGAATGGCTCTAATTTTTTACGTAAATGATGTACATACACTTCTACAATTGCTACTGTCGTATCTGAATCAAATCCCCAAACACGATCAAAAATTTGTTCACGCATTAAAATCTTTCCGCTATTTTGAACAAGGTACTCTAGAAGCTCATATTGTTTTAGTGTTAACTTCGTACTTTGTCCATCTACTTGAACGTCTTTATCTTTTCCGAACAGTTCAATCCCTTTATAACGAATAGTCTGCTTTGTTGTTAAATTACCGCTTCGTCGTAATAAAGCACGAATTCTCGCTTTTAACTCTGGAGCCTGAAATGGCTTAACGATATAGTCATCCCCACCAAAGTCTAAGCCTTTCACGCGATCTTCTAAAGAGTCTCTCGCTGTCAAAAATAGGACTGGTGTTTCAATTTTTTCATCACGTATTTTTTGAATTACTTCAAAACCGTCCATTTCTGGCATCATCACATCAAGTAAAATGGCATCATATATATTTTGTAACGCTAGAAATAATCCATCTTCCCCATTCAATGCTGTATCTACTTCAAATTCATCGCGTAATATTTGGACAATAGACTCTAATAAAGAAGCATTATCTTCTACTACGAGTAAGCGCATATTCTCACCTTCCACCATATTGTTCAATTCTATTTATAATTATATTTTAACGTTTTTCTCAATATAAAATTTGAATGATTTATTATAAAAATTCTTTCTTAAATTTTTCTTAATAAAAAATTGAAAGAAATAAGACTCCCCTTATCTCTTTCAACTTTTTACTACGTACACCTTTTTACTCGGCAATTCTAAACAATTTAACTGGCCACCATATACAGCACCGCCATCAATCCCTATAATACGATTACTCCCAAAATACACGCCGCAATTCTCACTACCATGAAACGTTTTTGTTTCCGTATGACCAAATACAACAACCTTTTCACCACTATACCCACTATGAAACTCATTACGTATCCACATTAACGTATATGGTTCACATTCCGAAACTCGCTTCAATGGCTCAACACCGGCATGTACAAATATATACTCTTCTGTTTCAATGTAATGATCTAATTCTTGAATAAATTTTACATGTTCCTCTAAAACATGCGATTGTAAAATTGGTTTTTGGAAGGCTTCTTCATTAACCACAATATCTTCTTCTACAAAGCCATAGCTGTATAAAGTCTTATCTCCACCATTCCTTTTTACCCAATGGTTCCATGAACGTTCTTCATCAGTCGTTAACGCTTTAATCATCATATCTTCATGATTACCCTTTAGAACGAGGGCTCCCTCTTCTTTTAACGCTTTTACCTTTTCAATTACAGCACGCGCATTGGGACCACGATCTACATAATCCCCTAATAAAATCAATTGATCCTGTCTTGCATCATATTGAGCTTCTTCTAATAACTGTTCGAACTTTTCTATTTCTCCATGAATATCACTAATAACAAGAATTCTTTTCATATTATCCCCTTCTTTCTAAGCCACTCTCTTTCTAATTATAGTTCAAAACAACAGAAATTTCTGAATCCATATTCGAAATCACATTTATTACAAATAAAACGATTGTCCTTACAACAATGTAAGTCTCTTGTCATCCAATTCGATAGTTGCAAGTGCTATATTTCCTTATACTAAAAGTAAGAAATGAAACAAAAAACAAGGAGAGATGAGACATGAAAAAAGTGATGGAAGTTGTAGTAGCGGTGGCAGAGGTTTTCGTAAATGGCAAACAAGTTGCAATGGAGTTAAATAAATAATGAAAAGGACAAGATTCATTCTAGACCCTTTACTCATATAAAAGAGATAAGACTTCTTCATTTTTTTGATCCCTTATCTCCTTGTAAAAAAAGCCGTATCCTTTTTTGGGATACGGCTTTCTTATTGCCATGTTCATTTACACACTTTATTATTCCTAGTTGGTTATAAACAAGTAAAATCTCGGCTTAAATTGTTTTATCCTCCTTATTTACTATACCCTCTCTTCAAACAATTTTTTCAAAACAAAAATCCCATTCAAATACACATTACTGAATCCATCATACTAAATGACTTCTTCATTCTGTCTATCTAAATGAGATTATTTCGTACTTTTTATTTCTTTATCTTGTTATTCCACCGGTTGTGGTTGTGGCTGTACGACTTCATTCGCTCCAGCTAACCTCAACATATTTGCAATATCTTTAAAACCTCTTTTTTCAGCATATTGCAGTGGCGTAATATTTTCCTTATTGGCCAAATTTACATCTGCCCCGTGGTCAATAAGCATTTGAATTACTTTCTTATGGTTTTCACTACCATTTCCTAATACGATTGCTTCTACTACAGCTGTTCCACCACGATCATTTCTATAGTTCACATCAATATCTGTATGCTCTAATAACTCTTTTACGACCTCTACATGGCCACGTTCAGATGCAGAAATGAGTGCTGTTCCACCTGATTTAGTAGTTTCTTTCGTATTAACCCCTGCATTAATTAGTAGCTTTACAATGTCTGTATATCCTTCTCTACTTGCATAAAGAAATGGATTACTTTGTTTCTCATCTTTCCTTTCAATATTAGCACCTGCACCAATTAATGCTTTAACTGTCTCTACATGATTTTGATACGTTGCTGCAAGGATAGGAGTTTCTCCGTTGTCACCTTCTACGTTTATATTGGCTCCATCTTGAATCAGCTTCATAGCTGTTTCCGTGTCTCCAAGAGTCGCAGAAAGTAGCAACTGTTTGTCCATTAAATTTATACTTTTTTCTTCTTTAGGTTCTTCCTGTTCTTTATGCTTTTCTTTTTTCTTTTCGTTTTTCACATGAACCGGTTTCGATTCTGGCTCCTCTTGCTTATCGCAAGCCACTACCGTCATTAAAAGTCCTAATAACATACATAATAAAATTTTTTGTTTTCTCACAACTACAGCTCCTATGAAAGATAATGTTTTCTTAACCATTCCTCCATCACATACAATAACTCTTCTTGAGTACATTTATCCATAAGCCCTTTATATTCCTTCTTTAATCGGATTATCTTAAAACCTATACTATGTTTCTCAACCTATTGGAATGATGTGCCTGATGGCCTCATCATTAACATTATGAAGCAATTAGTTTAGCACGATTTTACCGCATTTGTATACATTTCTAAAAAGTACATAAATGATTGCTTTAGGTTACTATATTCCATTGTAACCGTTCTTCTAAAATTTTTACACCTTTTCTATATTTGCACCTGAGTAATACTAAAAAAGACAACTTATGTAGTTGTCTTTTTTTAGTATTAATGATGACCACCGTGATTTCCCTTTTTCGGGTTCCCCATCATCTCTTTATTCATTTCCCATTTATGCTCTGCTAGCTCTTTATATGAAAGAACTTTCCCTTTATAGTTAGACACAAAGTTTTCTGCATCCTTTTTATTTTCAAATGAAATGACATTATAAGCCATCGGTGTCGTTATTGTTTTATCATATACGTAAGTCGCATCTTCTAACGAAATCCACTCTTTCGAATCATAATCTCGAACAAATTTTTCTTTCGTCTTTTCACCTGGATTAATCTCCATCCATTTATACATACAACCGATATCATCAAACTTTAACGCTTTTCCATTTTCTAAAATGACTTCTGTTGCAAATTGATTATCCATTACCCCAATTTGGCAAATATCACACTTATCATGTTTCTCATCAATTGCTACAGCCTCTGCTTGTTTCTTACCACATCCTACTATTGTAAAGACAAAGAATAAGCATATAGCAAGTGTCACATACTTTGTTCTCATTTTACTTCCTCCCTAACCGTATCTTCCACAAGGAGCATATCAAAAAGTTGTGTGAGATTTGTGAAAAAATAATGTACTTTTTGTAATATAAAGACCAAAAAAGATGTGTAGCCATTTCTACACATCTCTCATCATTCACAACCTGTAATTAATAAATCGTCTTCTAACTTAACTAATAATGTATCTGTATTAATTTGCTGACCAACAACTACATTTACTAACCTTATATTTCCACTAATACCGACCGCAACTTTTTCAAGCTCACCGTTATTTTTTCGGATCATCATTAAATTTTCCCACTCATATACGTAAGAAGATTCATTAACAAAAATCTCTTCTACTTTTCCTTCATAAGAACTATAAATCTCTTCAATTCTCGTTTTCATATAAAATCTACTCCCTATTTCACACTTCAATATTTTCATCTTATTCTACCATTCTTACGGAGAGCAGCTTACTTTTTAAAAATTCAAATTAACTACCGTGAACAAAATGACCAAAATAAAAATTATGCTTCTAATGATGTTATTTTTCAAATTATTTACCATTTGAATGAATGCTTTTATGATAAATAAAAAACACTTTTTCTGAATTTTCGTTACATTTTGAAAGCGCAATCATTCTTGAGGGGGAGATTACATGTTAGCACTACTTGGATTTGCGATGGTATTTGTCTTTATGTTTTTAATTATGACGAAACGTATGTCAGCACTAGTAGCATTAATATTAATTCCAATTACTTTCGCATTAATTGGCGGTTTTTATGCAAATATGGGACCTATGATGTTAGAAGGAATTCAAAAACTAGCACCTACTGGTATTATGCTTATGTTTGCTATTTTGTATTTTGGAATTATGATTGATAGCGGTTTATTCGATCCTGTCATTAGTAGGATTTTGAAATTTGTAAAAGGAGATCCTTTAAAAATTGTTGTTGGTACAGCGATTCTTACTATTATCGTTTCATTAGATGGGGATGGAACAACAACGTATATGATTACGGTTTCCGCAATGTACCCATTATATAAACGCCTTGGAATGAATCCACTTATATTAGCTGGGGTTGTTATGTTAGGAGCAGGAGTGACAAATCTTACACCGTGGGGCGGACCGACAGCTCGGGTTATGAGTGCTCTTGGACTAGACGCATCAGAGCTCTTTACACCACTTATACCAGGAATGATCGCTGGTGCAATTTGGGTCGTTTTCGTTGCTTACTATCTTGGCAAAAAAGAAAGAAAACGATTAGGAATTATGGATGTACAATACTTAAAACAAATGCAAACGATGGATGAGCAAGCTGCCACAGTAGAAGCTGCCGTTCATAAACGCCCTAAACTTCTATGGATTAACTTTTTATTAACTGTTACCTTACTTGTCTGTCTCATACTAGAAGTTATGCCGTTACCTGTTTTATTTACAATCGCTTTCGCCATTGCTGTTATGCTTAACTATCCGAACTTAGAACAACAGAAAGAACGTATTGCTTCTCACGCAGGAAACGTATTAGCCGTTGTTTCTCTCGTATTTGCCGCTGGAATTTTCACTGGTATTTTATCAGGAACAAAAATGGTAGATGCAATGGCTCAAAGTGTAGTCACTCTTATACCAGACGCTCTTGGACCACAATTACCGATTATTACAGCTCTTCTTAGTATGCCGTTCACATTTTTCATGTCCAATGATGCATTTTACTTCGGAGTATTACCTATTTTAACGAAAGCTGCCGCTACTTACGGAATTAGTGCAGCTGAAATGGGACGTGCTTCATTACTCGGGCAACCTGTTCACTTATTAAGTCCTCTTGTCGCTTCCACTTATTTATTAGTCGGAATGGCCAAAGTTGATTTTGGTGAACATCAACGCTTTACGTTACTTTGGGCTGTTGGAACGACAATGGTGATGTTAATTACGGGAATTGTAATCGGAATTATTCCAATATAAGACGTAAAAAAACAGTAGAAGAAATGTAATTCTCTACTGTTTTTTTGTTATGAAGAAACAAGAAAATACCTTCTTTCTGGTCTCCCTACACTCCCATATATAAGCTCCGCATGAACTTTCTTTCCAGATATTAAATACTCTAAATAACGCCTCGCTGTTGATCGGCTTACCCCAACCATTGAGCTTAACACTTCTGCCGTAATACCTTCTTCATCAACTGCTAACATATGCTTTTTTATTTTTGCTAAAGTTAAAGGATCTATCCCTTTCGGGGCATATTCTATTTCATTTCCCTTTACGCCTCTTTGAGACCATAAATGTTCAATTTGTTCTATAGATAATTGATTAGTTTTTTTTAACTGCACAATCTTTTTTTGGTAACTTTCCAAACTCGCTTTAAATCGATCAAACATAAGTGGCTTTACGATATAATCTGTTACTCCGCCTCGTAGAGCGTGCCTCACTACATCTGTTTCCGATGCAGCTGTAATCATAATAATATCTGTATCATGCAAATTATTCCTAATATATGTGACAAGTTCGGTTCCTTGCATATCAGGTAAGTACACGTCTAATAAAACGAGTTGTGGCTTCACAAACTCTAGCCATTCTTTCGCTTGTTCTCCAGTCGTTGCTGTTCCAATTACTTTAAATCCCTCAATCTTTTCAGTAAAACGACGATGAATGTCCGCAATTCGAATATCATCTTCTACAATCAATACTTCAATCTCCTCACCCATTACAATTCGCCTCTCTCTTTTGGTAATGCAATAATAAATAATGCACCACCTAAATCCCCTTTTTCGATTGCAATACTTCCATTTAAATCTTCTACTAACTCTTTCACTTTTGCTAATCCATATCCTCGTTTCCCGCCTTCTTTCGTCGAGAAGCCTTTATAAAATATGCTAGTAATGACTTCATCATGAATCCCTTGTCCTGAATCTTCCACTTCAACTACTATCTCTTCTCCAATATCAGTTACAAACATCCTTACCTTCTTATCATTCTCTTCATTTCTTTCAATTGCTTCAAATGCATTCGTAATTAAATTTCCTAAAATAGAAACGACGTAATTACTCTCAATATGCGGGCTTAATTTATCTAAGCTACTTTCTCGATCTAGCATAAAATCAATCTTTAACTCTCGCGCTCTATTATAGAATCCAATTAAAATTCCACCTAACCATGGATTTTGAATTCGCTTCATAATAAATTGAACAAAATCTTGATATACCGCTGTTTCCTTATGAATAAGCTCTAAAGCATCTTCATATGATTCTAACTGGATAAGACCTGAAAGCGTATACAACAAATTGTTATATTCATGCGTTTGCGCTCGTAATGCCTCTGTATATTGCTTCGTCTGAGATAACTCTGCTGTTAACTGATCCATTTCAGATTTCAAACGTAAGCTCGATACGACGCCAGTTACTTTATTTTTCACTTTAATAGGTAGACGGTTCGCAATAACAGCCTGCCCTTTTATATTTAATTGACGATCAAACTGTTCTTCACCAGTTTGAAGTACATCTAGTATCGTTGAATTAGGAATTACATTTAAAATAAATTCTCCAATAATATTACGCTGTTCATCTAACGAAAGAATATCATAAGCCGCTTGATTGACTAAACTAATCATGCCATTGTGATCAATTACAATAATCCCTTCACGTACAGATTGAATCACTGTACTATGCTCTTCATATAAAGATGAAATTTCTTCTGGCTCCATCCCAAACATCATTCTTTTTATACTTCCGGCTAAATATATAGAACCAATTATCCCGATTAAAAGACCTATTACTGTAATCCAAAATACACGCTTTCCATATACTTCTACCGCTCCATGAATATCATCCATTGAAAATCCAACAGACACCACGCCTATAATTTCATTTTCCTGATTACGGATTGGAACTTTGCCGCGTAATGAAGGACCTAATGATCCAGTTGCTTTCGAAATATAAGATTTTCCTTCTACTAGAACTCCTTTATTATCTCCACCAACCATTGCTTCTCCTATTTTATCTCGCTTAGGATGTGCATATCGAATCCCCTCTTTGTTTCCAACTACAATAAAATCAGCATCTGTATCAATTCGAATTTTTTCTGCAATTGGCTGAATGATAGAAGCTGGGTTTTCTTTTTGAAAAGCTTCCGTTATTTCAGGTATAGCAGCAACTGTTTTCGCAACATGCAAAGCCCGTTTCCCAATTTGCTCTTCTACCGTTTCAGACAATATGTAATAAAATAAATAACTTGTTAATAGAAGTACGACTAGAATAAGTGTACTAATTGTTATTGTGATTCTCGGTTGTAGTTTTAACTTTTTAAATTTCAAAACCATTCCCCTAACATAATTAAAGATAGAATTTAATGAATTTACAGTCTTTTGCGATTACAACTAATCATAACACGGTTACTCTATATTTCTTTATTTTTATCTTCACAAAAAAAGAAACGAAGTACAATTACTACCTCGTTTCTTAACATTTTTTATTACACTTTAAATTTCCCAATCATCTCTTGTAATTCTTCTGCCATTTGCGATAAATGAACTGCTGCTGCATTGATTTCATCTACCGAAGCTAATTGTTCTTCTGAAGAACCAGCAATATTTTGAACGCTTGCTGCATTTTCTTCAATTGTAGCTGCAATTTCATTAATAGATGCACTAACTTGTTTTGCATCTACTGTCATTTGTTCCGCTACTTCTACCATACTATCAATTTGTACAACTGTATCATCTGTAGACTTCAATATTTCAGCGAAGCTTTGCTTCGTTTCATTTGCAACTACAAGTCCTGATTGTACTTCTGTTCCAACTTGCTTCATAGAGCTTACTGTTTCTTTTATGTCAAATTGTATCTCTTTTACTAGTTTTCCAATTTCCGTAGAAGACTGTCCTGATTGTTCTGCTAACTTTCGCACTTCATCTGCTACAATTGCAAATCCTCTTCCTTGTTCTCCAGCTCTCGCAGCCTCAATTGCAGCATTTAATGCTAATAAATTTGTCTGCTCTGCAATATGTTGAATTACCTCAAGGATTGCTCCAATTTGTTTCGACTTATCATCTAGCAAAACAATAACTTTATCTGATTGTGAAACAGACTCATGGATTAATTGCATTTGATTCACCGTTTGTTCAACTAACTTCCCACCATCTTCAGCCTTTTTCTTCGTATACATAGATGCTGTGGATACTAATGAAGAACTGTCTGCCACACGTTGAATTCCTTCTGTAACTTCTTCTAATAATGTTGCGCCTTCTTCGACTTCTTTCGTTTGTATTTCCGCTCCACTCGACACTTGCTCTATCGCTTGTGTAATTTGTTCCGTTGCTTCACTCGTCTGCTTCATACTAGCTGTTAATTCTTCTGAAGATGCCGCTACATGACCTGCTGAAGTATTTATATTGGAAATGACATTCTGTAATGATGCTGCCATCTCGTTAAAGCTTTCTCCTAACTGTCCAATTTCATCTTTAGAATGAACTGTAATGGATTCTGTTAAATCGCCTTCACTAATCTTTTTCGACGATATAACAAGTTGTTTTAACGGATTAATAATAGAAGCAATTATGAAGTAAATTAAAATCCCGCCAATTATTAATGAAATACCAATAACAGTTATCGTTTTATAGAAAATAGGTTCAGCAGCTTCAATAATTTCTTTTGCAGGCATAATTCCTGCTATTTTCCATCCAGTTATCTTATTTGTTTTAAAAGTGATATGACGATCTTCACCATCTAATCTGAAATTAAAATCACCTGTTTCTTGTTTGTACAACTCTTTTTCAAGTTTCTCTTCTACCTTATCACCTGGCTTCATCGTTGGATGTGCTACCACATTTTTATCTTGATCAAAAATTGCTACATATCCACTTTTACCGATATTAACCATCTTTGAAGTGTTTACGATATCATTAATAATTAAATCAATACCAAGAACACCGCTCTTATCCTCATTTTGTTTTGCTATTGTAATAACAATATTTCCTGTCGTTTTTGATTTATATGGAGCTGTAATAATTACTTCTCCACTTTTTTTCACTGCCTCTTTATACCAATCTCTTTCTGTAGGATTATATCCTTCTGGCATTTGAATAGACGGTGATTGAATAAACTGCCCATTGCTGGATCCAGTATAGATGGCTTCCAGTTCTGGATGTAACTTATTATATTCTTCTAGTTTATTTTGGATATTTTGTATTTGATCCGTTTGGTAACTTGATTGTGTAAATAGTTTCGTAAAATAAACTGCATCTACTTTTTTACTATCCAATTCTTTATTAATTACATTATCCAAAATTTTTATATTGTCTTTCGCCGATTGTGAAATCGTCTCATTAAAGTTTGTCTTCGCTTGCTGATAAGACGTCCAACCAATTACAATACTTGGAAGAATCAAAATGATAACAAATGACACAAGTAACTTTGCTTTTAAACTACTACTCCTTAATTTCCCTTGAAACATATTTCTACCCCTCCATACCGTTTTAAATGTAATTGTTTTACATTTAATTTCTTTATATAAATCATACGATTCAAATGTATCAACTCTTTCTCTATTGAAGAGTTGATACATACCTTTTTCATTCTATATAAATTAAATAATTAAAACAATATATAAAAATGTATATTATTCGAAATATTATAATTCACAGAAGAACCTCTAGTATCTCACTTACTAGAGGTTCCTACCGCTTTACTATTCTTTATCTTTTTCTACTTCTTTTTTCGCATCTTCTACTACAGATACAACAGGTTTATCGTTTGATAATTGTTGTACTGCTCCTTTTCCAGCAAATCCTTCTAATAACTCTTTTAAATCAATGCCAGAAGAAGCTTTTAATGTTTCTTGCATCGTTGCCATTAAATCAGTCGCATAACCTGCAACTTTTCCGGCACCGCTATTTTTACCACCGCCACCTGTATCGACAACTGTAATTTTATCAATGTTGCTAAGTGGGCTTGCAACTTCCTTCGCATAACTTGGAAGCATGTTAAGAACCATATCCATAATCGCCGCTTGGCCATATAACTCAAATGCCTCTGCAATTTTTTGTTTCGCTTCCGCTTCTGCTAAACCTTTTAATCTGATAACATCTGCTTCCGCTGTACCTTGTGCTTTTTGTACTTCTGCTTTTGCTTGACCTTGCGCTTTTTCGATTTCCGCCTTCGCTAAACCTTCTACACGAACTTCTTCTGCACGTGCTCTTGCTTCCGCTTCAATTTTATATTGATCTGCATCTGCTTTTTTCATTTGTTTTACTTTTTCCGCTTCTGCTGATTGTTCAACAGCATAGCGATCTGCATCTGCCTTTTTCTTTACTTCTGCATCATATTGCTTTTCACGACGCGCAATCTCTTTTTCTTCTAATTCAATTTGCTTTTCACGCTCAATGATTTTAACGCGCATTTGCTCTTCTGTAACACCTTGTTGCGCTTTTGCTTGTTGTAATTCATAGGAAAGATCTGCATCTGCGCGAGCTTGTTCTTGGTCTCTCTTATAAGATTGTACTTTTAACTCTTTATGTTTTTCAGCTTCAGCGATTTGTGCATCACGTTGATACTCAGCTTCTTTCGCTTCTTTCTCAGCACGAGCTTTTTCAATTCGCGCCTCTTTTTCACGCTCTGCATTTGCAACTGTTGCATCACGCTTAACCATCGCAATTTGTGGCTGACCAAGTGCATCTAAGTAACCGTTCTTATCCATGATTTCTTTAATTGTAAAGGAAACGATGCGAAGTCCCATCTTCTTTAAATCTGTAGAAGCTACTTCATGTACCTTTTGAGCAAATTGCTCTCTATTACTATAGGCATCTTCTACTGTCATAGAAGATAAAATAGCACGTAGATGCCCTTCTAAAACTTCTTTTGCTTCTATTTTCAACTCTTCTGTTTCTTTTCCTAAATATTGTTCAGCTGCTGTAGAAACTTCTTCAATGGTAGACCCTACTTTAATAATAGAAACACCATTTACTGTAATCGGTACACCTTGTTTCGTATACGTATCACGTGTTCCCACTTCTAATTTGTAGTTTAATAGACTTAAAGGCTCTGCTCTTTGCATAATCGGAACTACGAAAGTACCGCCTCCACGAATAATCTTAATCTTCTTTCCATCATCAGTGGTAACTACATTTTTCCCGCCACCAAGCCAGTTTCCAGTAACAATTAATGCTTCATCTGGTCCAACTGTTCGATACTTTGTAATGAATACTAAAATGAGTAGAATTAAAATTGCGAGTAATACTCCACCGATAATTAATGGAATCGTCATGTAAATTCCCCCTTATAATTTTGGTTTCTTTAAAGAATAAGCAATGTTCTGTACAAGCAGAACACCATCTTGGACTCCCTCGATAATA
This sequence comes from Bacillus sp. K2I17, assembly GCF_002209985.1. Classification (NCBI taxonomy): domain Bacteria; kingdom Bacillati; phylum Bacillota; class Bacilli; order Caryophanales; family Bacillaceae; genus Bacillus; species Bacillus sp. K2I17. The sequence continues at coordinate 6,145 of NZ_NJGF01000010.1, read as the reverse complement.
ACTTCAGTTCCTTGTGAAATATCTTTCTTTCCAACTGTTTTAGCTAGGATTGCATTGTTTCCAAATTGGGAGGAAATTAATACTTCACCAAACCCTTCTGTAGGAATAGTCGTAATGACCTCTCCCTTACAACCAATAAATTCATCCATACGCTGCACAGTGTTTTGTTCTGCTTCTGCAATCGGCTTTAAAATTAATATTTTCATTATGAAAACACCAATAAAGGATATAGCAAATGCAGACCCGAAAATAAGAATGCTATTAAAGGAAAATAAATATTCTCCTATATAACTAAGTCCACATAACATGGCGAAAAAACTAAGTAATAAAGTAACAACGGATACAGATCCGCCTCCAAAACTAAATATGGATTCAAATATATCTCCAAAAAAGATATAAATAACAGTGAGTATAGTAGCAATAATAAATCCGTATAAATAAATTGTTTCAAGTGGATAACCAAACAAAGCCATTTCTTATCCCCCTCTCTTAAACAATCCCTTTTTTGTTATGTGTATGCCCACCTCTTTCAAAGATTATAGTTCTTAATTTTCAGTTATTTACCCTTTAAAGAAAAGCCTGTAAGACAGGCCCCTAAAAAAGAACAGGAGAAACCTATTGTGACAGGCTCCTCCTAGTAAATAACCGATATATTATATATCTATATAATATACTATTTCCCACAAAAAGTAAAGTTAAACATACATTGGAAAAGCACTTATTTTACTGATAATTCGTACGTTCCATCGCCATTATCATATTTATATACATACAAATAATACTTACCTGGTTTTGCATTAAATTTTGCCTCTATATGATTTCCATTAGCTTGACCGTAAGCGGCATAATTTTGCATATCTGATTCATGATGAAGCACCCATGTCATCCCGATTCCATACTCATTTAAAACGGAAATATCGATATTTTTCGTTGATGCTACATTAAATGTATAAACATCGGTGTGATCTCCGCCGATAAGGCTACCTTTTATAGTAGTGTTTAGCCCGATACGATTTGCTTCCTCTGGACGATTATTTGGTTCTAATTCTGTTAAACTTCCATCTTTAATCGTAACAGTGGTTTCGTTTCTGCTCTCTTTACCTTTATCATCTTTTACTCTTAACGCTACTTTATAAATTCCTTCTCTTTCATATGCATGTATTGGATTAACTTCTGCACTTGTGCTGCCATCTCCAAATTCCCATAAATAAGAAACAATTTTTCCATCTTCATCATTTGAGCCATCACTTTTAAATTGAATTCCTTCTTTTACAAGCCCATTATAAGGTCCATTTATATTAACCGTTGGAGCTTTATTTTCTCCATCATCTTTTGCGATACCGTGGAAAACTACATCATATTCAAATTCATTTGAACTATTCACACGATAATTGACGAAGTATGCTGTAACAGTTTTGTAGCCACTCCATTCTTTTTGCGCCAGTTGTTCTAGTGCTTCATTTACTCGTTTACTCATTTCGTTCCAATCTTCAGATTCACCTTTTGTTACACTACCTGTAAATGTGCCTTCTAGTGTAAATGTATTAAAGAATTGGGAGCTATGTTTTGTCATTTTTGCCTCTTTCATTGGCAACGTATCACTAATTTCTTTCTCTACTGCTGTTAACGATTTTGGTTCATGTTCAGCTAAATAATCATCTGCTACTTCCGGTACATTATATTTATCTTGATTATCAATTAGCTGTTGCATATACTCTTGATACTCTTTATTTAGTTTAGAATCTTTACTTAAATTCTCACGATAGGCATCATAATTTTTCACGTCATTTGCACGAATTAAATCTTGAATTTTATCAAATGTTTCAAATTGATGTGTATATAAATAAGATTGCAATGCGAACGAGTAATTATAGAAATCCCAAGAACCATATTTAGCAAATAATGTGCGCTCTGCTGTATAACGGCTTGCAGGATCAGATGATAATCCACTAATGATGCTCTTTCTCGGTACTACATTATTTGTACGAGTAGATCCTGCGAAAAATTCTGCATTTCCTTCTTGGAACCAAGTTAATCTCTCATTTTGATACATATCTCCTCTTCCAAATAAACCTGGCACTTCAAATCTCCCTTGAAGATAATGAGTAAACTCATGACGGAATAACTCTTCTAAACTATAAATACTTTGTTCTGGCGTACGCTCATATGTAAAGAATGTACCTGTTTCTTCTATATAAATGCCACCGTTGTTTGTTTCATATCCATACAGTTGTCTGTTTAACTGATATTCGTCTGGAGTATTATAGATTACTATCGTTAATACGTCGTCTGCATTACCTGGCTCTAATGCTTTGTCATTCCCAATTACACGATGATACTGTGCTTTTACTTCCTTTGCAGCCCAGTATAGTCTCTTAATTTTTTCTTCTGATACTTTATCTCCTGTTTTAAATACGATAGATCCATCGTCGAATGTATACGTTTTTGGTAAGTACTGTTCTTTTCCTTCTTTACGTATCGTCTCTAAATCTACAGTATTACCGCTATAATCTTTTCCGTTATAATTTGTTGTAATTTGTTCTACTGCAACAAAATACGACTCACTTAAACGCGGATACATATGCATTGCTTGTGTAACAACCTCTAAACCTTTATTTGGATTACTATGAAACTTCCCTAAACGACTAGCAAAATAAATTCCATTATTAACGAGCCACTTATTTTCTGGTGTTACTTCATTTAAAAGAGCAATACGATTTATTTCATTAATAAATCCATCTATTTTCCCGTACCACATTGTATCTTTTGCTTCTTTACGAGTTTCAAATAAATAAGATTGCATATCATAATCAATACCTTGCATCATATCGTATACAGCTTGTCCTTTCATACGATCGTCTACATACGTATGAAGATTATCATTGTATTGTTTTAAAATATTCGATGCGTATTGAACCGTTTCCACATCACTTGAAGCATTACTAATTAATTTACCGTATGCAGATACGACTGCATCTTGCTCATATGTACCAAGCTTAAAGTTTGGATTGGCTGCAATTGCTTTTAAAGCAGGTAAACATTTATCCTGGAAGCTTCTCTCATTTAAATCACTTAATTCATTATTGTAAAATGCGAGATAAAAAGCTGAACGTAACACTTCTGTAAACGTTTGAATTCCTTTTGAATCATCTTTCGTAAACGTACTACCTCGGTGAGCTAATTCATCTATAACTGCTTGCATTTTCCCTTTGTCTTTATAAAAAACCTTTGCATCTTCATTGAACTGGAATAAGTCTGTAATTTGATTCCATTTAATACTTCCTAGCGTTTCAACCAATTCTTGATTATTCATTTTGTTTAAATCAGCCATTGAATAGCTTTCTTTAATTTGCTTTACTTCTGAGCTCTTCATAATAGATGCTGGTCGCTGTGAAAAGTCTCCTACTTTTAAACGTTCTTGAAACGATAATGTTTCCTCTGCTTTAGAAACATGTCCAATCTCATCTACTGGTTTTTCAATCCCAACTGGTTTCGAATGCAATACATTGTATGGCACCTTTTCTTCTGCTGATACATTCGTTTGAATTGCTCCTAACGATAGCGCCATTGTACTAATACTAAGCATCACTTTATTAATCTTTGATTTCTTGTTCATATCATTGCCCCCTATTTATATATTCCCTTGAAGAATTTAACATAAAATCTAGATACAACAATATAAAATGCAATATTTCATATTATTTCTTCCTATATTTTGTACATATCGTGAACAGACTTACCTTTATCTAACCTCCAATAATTATGAATCCATAGCGATTAAACTGTCCTTTTACACAAGATAAAAATCGAATTTTTTGACAATTAATCTTTTAATTGTTATAGTTAATATAATTGTTAACTTTATTAAACAAAGGTGGGATTCTATGATAAAAAAAGAAAACAGTGTATTTTATATCTCCATCTTGCTAACAACATTATTCATCATATGGGGAATTACCCCGGCAAGTTGGATACAAGGCTATGATTTGCAAAGTGTTACATCTTCCTTAAACTCATTTATCCTCAATAAATTTGGATGGTTTTACTCTCTACTTATGACCGCAATGATTATTTTAGCCACTTATTTAGCATTTTCTAAGTACGGTTCTATTCGTCTTGGTAAAGATGGAGAAAAACCACAGTATAGTTATCCATCTTGGCTATCCATGTTGTTTGGAGCAGGAATGGGAATTGGATTGCTCTTTTATGGAATCACTGAACCGATTTCACATTTTACAGATCCATTAACAGGAAAAGCAGGTACAGAGGAAAGCGCCAAACTCGCTATGCAATATTCATTTTTCCACTGGGGACTCTTTCCGTGGTCACTATACGCGATGGTTGCTTTAACAATTGCATATTTCACATTCCGTAAACAAAAAGGTAGCACAATTGGGGCTACAGTTACTCCATTATTTAATCGATCGAAAAATTCTCCTATCGGAAAAACAGTCGATATTTTGGCTGTTTTAGCCACAGTATTCGGTATTGTGCCATCTGTTGGGATTGGTGCTCAACAAATCGCCGGAGGATTAAGCTATTTATTCCCTTCTATTCATAACACTGTACTTACACAGCTTGTACTTATCGCCATCTTCGCTGTTTTATATTTAACAAGTGCACAAACAGGCTTAGATCGTGGGATTAAATATTTGAGTAACTTAAATTTCTCTCTTGCAGGTATTTTACTCGTCTCCTTTTTACTTTTAGGACCGACTGTATTTATTATGAAATATTTCACATCTACACTCGGTTCTTATATCGGAGCTTTACCTAGTATGGGATTAAATTTAGGAGCATTTAATGAAAAATCTTCTTCTTGGATTGAAAACTGGACTATTTTCTATTGGGGATGGTGGATCTCTTGGTCTCCATTCGTCGGTACATTCATCGCTCGTATTTCTAAAGGGCGTACAATAAAAGAATTTATTATTGGAGTTGTATTAGTCCCAACTCTTATCTGTACATTTTGGTTTGCAGTATTTGGCGGTACCGCTATCCATATGGAAATGTTCCAATCGCTTGGTATAGCTGATGAAATCGCAAAAAATGGTACAGAGATTGGATTATTTGCTGTTATTTCACACCTACCGTTCTCTACATTTTTAACAATTATCGGGTTAATTTTAGTAGCCACATTTTTCGTTACTTCTGCTGACTCGGCAACATTTGTTGTTTCAATGCAAACGAGTAACGGAAGCTTATCACCGAAAAATAGTTTAAAACTTATATGGGGATTAACAATCGCGATAATTGCTGCTATTTTATTACAAGCTGGAGGATTAAATGCACTGCAAATAGCAGCTATAATTGCTGCGCTACCATTTTCTATCGTAGTTGTTCTTATGGTCATTTCGCTCTTTAAGGAGCTTCGAAAAGAAGATGTTAATTTACAAGCAAAAGAAGTTCCGCAAAAAATAAAGAAGGTTATGTAACGATTAGCACCTCTCCTAAAGAAGAATTCGGTCCTCCGATTAGTCCTGAATCCATTATTACTGAGGGCTGCAAAATAAATTAAATAAAACCCATTCGTATGAAATATAATTTTCATACGAATGGGTTTTTACTCTATTATATAGTGTTGTAAACATGCTTTCTTCTTAACACCTTATATAACTGTTTTACATTATAATAAGATTAAGCGTTTTTATTTCTTAAATAATCTCTTTCTAAATACAAACATACTCAGTGCTGAAAGAACTAATGCTAAGCCACCAAATAAAGATACATTATTTTCTTGACCACCTGTTGCTCCTAGCGATTTCTTACTTTCTTCTTGCTTAGTAACTGCTGGTTTATTTTCTTTCACACTTTGATTCGCTACTACTTTTTCTGCCACAACTTGATTATCCACGTTTTTTTCTTGAACTACTGCGGATTGATTTACTGCGTCTTTTGAACCTTCAATTTCTTTTCCTGTTTCTTTTACCGGCTCTTTTTCTTCTTCTTTCGATTCTTCAACTTCTTTTGACGGTTCCTTTACTTCTTCTTTCGATTCTTCAACTTCTTTTGTTGGCTCTTTTTCTTCTTCTTTCGATTCTTCAATTTCTTTTGTTGGTTCTTTCACTTCTTCTTTTGGTTCTTCAACTTCTTTTGCTGGTTCTTTTTCTTCTTCTTTTGATTCTTCAGCTTCTTTTGCTGGTTC